>DDBM01000128.1:12552-14363 GCA_002333125.1 Moraxellaceae bacterium UBA2032
TGCTGAAAGTCTTTTTCACCAAAAAAAGCCGTGTGTGGTTGTACAATATTAAATAACTTGCTAACGACAGTCGCTACACCTGCAAAGTGAGTCGGTCTAAATTCACCACACAATTGCTCGCTGAGACCATTAACCGTCACAACGGTATGTTGACTTTGACCGTTAGGGTACATATCAAAAGCAGAAGGAGCAAATAACAAATCACAAGCAGCTGCTTGCAGTTGTTGGCTGTCTGCCTCAAGGGTGCGCGGGTAGCTGCCAAAATCTTCGTTAGCCCCAAACTGAGTAGGATTAACAAAAATACTGCATATCACCACATCACATTGCGCTTTGGCTTGCGTAATTAAATGAATATGACCCGAATGCAGATTACCCATTGTGGGTACAAAACCAACACGTTTGCCTTGTTGTTTGGCTTGTTTAACAAAATCGCGCACTGCTTGAATGGTATGGACTGTTTGCATATTAGTTAAATCCATGTTCGGGTGCAGGATAGCTTTGCTCTTTAACGGCTTTAACATAAGCACTAAATGCGGCTTGAATGTTATCTTGACCTGTTAAAAAGTTTTTAACAAAACGTGCTGCTTTGCCTTGATGTAAGCCTAACATATCGTGCATGACTAATACTTGACCATCGCAGCCTTTGCCTGCGCCAATACCAATCACAGGAATAGACACGCTTTGCGCTACTTGTGCAGCCACGCTACTGGGTACACATTCTAATAATAATAATGCTGCACCTGCTTGCTCTAGCACTTTGGCATCGGCAATTAATTGGGCGGCGGCATCGGGCGTTTTACCTTGTACTTTGTAACCGCCAAACACATTAACTGATTGTGGCGTTAAGCCCATGTGTACACAGCAAGGAATACCACCACGCGCTAATTGAGTCACGGTATCGGCTAACCATGCACTGCCTTCGAGTTTTACGGCATGTGCGCCTACACGCATTAAGTCGGCAGCGTTATGTAAGGCATCATTGACAGTGGCATAAGACATAAACGGCATATCGGCCACTAAAAACGCATTGTTATTGCCTCGTGCTACACATTGAGTGTGATACACCATATCTTGCATAGTCACGGGTAGGGTAGAGCTATGTCCTTGTAATACCATGCCTAATGAGTCACCCACCAACAAACATTCCACCCCTGCGGCATTCATGGTTTGGGCAAAAATCGTGTCGTAGCAGGTAAGCATCGTAAACTTTTCGCCACGTTTTTTAAAATCACGTAGCGTGGTTAAGGAAATAGGCATAGTTCACCTCGTATTGGGGGTAAAAATCCGTCACTTCAGCTCCCTCGCCCTATGGGAGAGGGTTGGGGTGAGGGCTAAAAATCAACAAGTTAATACCAGTTGTTATGCTCAGCAAGTACATGAATATCATCAGACAAGCTAGCACACGCTAGGTTTGCGACTTTTACACTATTTGGCAGCGTTAGGGTAGGGTTAATGTCTAACAAAGGCAAAACCACAAAGCAGCGATTGACTAACTCTTTATGGGGAATGATTAAATCTGGCGTGTTAATTTGTTGATTTTCATATAATAAAATATCTAAATCTAAGCTTCTTGCCCCCCAACGCTCAAGGCGAACCCGTCCTGCATTATTTTCAATGGTTTGTAATTTGCTTAATAATTGAGAGGGGTTGAGTGTGGTGTGCAGCAATACAGCGGCATTAACATAATCGGGTTGATTAGTTGGAGAGCCAATAGCAGGTTTGCTACCATATAAACGAGACACAGCAACAACTTGGCTGTTGTCAAGCTGTTGTAATTGTTTGACTGCCCATTGTAGTTGTGCAATGGGTTG
>DDBM01000174.1 GCA_002333125.1 Moraxellaceae bacterium UBA2032
GGTGAGACTAATGAGCCCTTTGAAGCCGTAATGTTTGATGTTGAAGAACAACATCAAGGTGCTGTTATGGAGCAATTAGGCTTCCGTAAAGGCGAAATGACCGACATGGTTGTTGATGGTAAAGGCCGTGTCCGTATTGAAGCAACTGTACCTTCACGTGGTTTGATTGGCTTCCGTTCTGAGTTTTTAACCATGACTTCGGGTTCGGGTATCATGACTTCCAGTTTTTCGCACTATGCACCCATGAAAGCGGGTAGTGTAGCTAAGCGTCAAAATGGCGTAATGGTATCTATGGTTCAAGGCAAAGTATTGGGTTATTCCTTGTTTAACTTACAAGAACGTGGCCGTTTATTTTTGGGTCATGGTGTAGAAGTTTACGAAGGCATGGTCATTGGCTTAAATGCTCGTGGCGACGACATGGCAGTTAACCCTACCAAAGGTAAGCAGTTAACCAACATTCGTGCCGCAGGTACTGACGAAAACATCGTCTTAACCCCACCAATCAACTTTACCCTAGAGCGTGCTTTAGAGTTTATTGAAGATGATGAGTTGGTTGAAGTTACACCACAGTCGATTCGTATTCGTAAAAAATATCTTACCGAAAACGAACGTAAGCGTATGGGTCGTTAATATAATGACTTACGCATTGCACACGCGTGTTTTGTGAACGTAAAATCGTTGAAAACGATTGAAGTAAACAAATAAGCGATAATTGCGTAAGTCATAAATATATAAAAAGGCATCTACATAGATGCCTTTTTTGTGCCTGTTAGAATGCCAAGTAGTTAACAGTTTGTATGGCGTGGCATTATAAAGAGGTGAATCTGTTCACAAAAACATCAAAAGAAGAGGCAAAAATAAAATTTCTTAACTACTATCAGCACACATCAAATAAATATAAATTTATCTTGTTGATTTGAGGATTTATTTTAAATCTTATCTTCGCAATGAAATAACGGATATTGAGTGAGGGTAGTTATGAACACAGCACATACCATTCGTTTTGTCACCACCGTACATCGTGACCAAGCCTTATTAAAGTCTATTTTGGCTACTTTTGGCCATCAGCGTAATGCAGATTGGCGTTATCAGTCAGAAGGCGCAGTCAATGTTATTATTCTAGACTCGGATGAATGTTCGGCTCAGGATATTTTAGATGCTCATCAAATGGCTGATGAAATTGTCTATTATACCCAAGATGCCTCTTTGGCCACTAAAAAGCATTTTGTATTAGCCAAGCCTGCACAGGCACGTCACTTTGTTCAGCTGTTAGAGCAATTACAACAGCACCTCTTAGTCAAAGAGCAAGATTACACCAAGCCACGTTTAGAAGCCTTATCAGATGCACAATTACAACGGCATACTTTGGCATATTCATGATGTTTTGTTACCACATACATCAAAAAAGATAATATTACTTGACGTAGGCAGGCACATTAATTTTAAATTATCACAGCTTACGCAATAGACTGTAACTGTGCTGTCTGTAGAGTTTATAGGTGTGTTTGAGTGTGCTATTTTAGGGTAGCCTTGACGCATTAACCTGCAACAAAATCTACACTAGTGCATGATTGTACTTAGTGCGTTAGTTTTAAGATATTATTTTGACGTAGGATTATAATCATGACTTCGAATTATGTTATTTCTGTTATTGCCGAAGAACATGACAAAGCTTTAATTAAGTCACTTTTAGCAAGTTTTGGTGACCGTGGTGATAACCAATGGAGCTATAGAGAACATAGCCCAGACTCAGATGTGATTGTGGTTGATTTTGAGTTACATGCTCAAAAGCTGCCATTACAAGGTGCTAAAGCAGGGCATATTGTTGTTGCGTATTCTCAGCAAGCACCTACTAATTCACCGACTCCTTTTATGATTCCTAAGCCTGTTCGTGGTCGTGATTTTGTTAAATTACTAGAACGTTTAGAAGATGTATTAAAAGCAGACGACGAAGACGAATTTGCTAAAACACAACGTCGTATTGTGTTTTAATTTTTTCTAAAATCATAAAAAAGCCTCCTTGTTCAGGAGGCTTTTTTGTTTAGCCAGTAAATAACGCTTTATTGATAAAAAAGTGACACGCAATACTTAGGCCGTAACCTAAGGCAATTGCCCATGACCATTTTAAATGGCTAAAAAAAGTATAATAGCCTTTAGCTTGCCCCATCATCGCAACACCTGCCGCAGAACCCACAGAAAGTAAACTACCACCTACGCCAGCCGTTAACGTCACTAATAACCATTGCCCAATATCCATTTGGGGCTGCATTTGTAACACAGCGACCATAATAGGAATATTATCAACTACTGCCGATAACATACCAATTAAAATATTAGCCGTTGTTGCGCCTAAATCGTTATACAGTAAATGAGAAGCAAGTTCCAAATACCCCACAAAACCTAAACCACCGACACACATAATCACCCCAAAGAAAAACAATAGGGTATCCCATTCGGCTTGTGCGACAAATTTAAAGCTATCAAATGCACCTATATCACCCACTTGCCCATACTGTGATGTATCAGTATCTCGTGCTTGGTGCGTTTTACTTAAGTAATAACCATAAAACTTAAGTAAAGCTAGGCCAGTCATCATGCCTAAAAAAGGCGGCAAATTTAAAAAGCTATGAAAAGAAACAGCCATCGCAATGGTGACCATAAATAAACCAAGTACTGCCCATGCACCGCGTTTTAGAGGGCTGCCTTCTTTAGTAGCAGGAGGTGTTTGGGTGCTAATAGCAAAAGACATACAGAATGCAGGCACAACAAAATTAACCAAGCTGGGTAAAAATAACGCAAAAAATTTACCAAATTCAACTAAGCCTTTTTGCCATACCATTAAGGTAGTAATGTCACCAAAGGGGCTAAAGGCACCGCCCGCATTGGCGGCAACTACAATATTAATCGCACCTAAACTAATAAACTTAGGGTTGTCTTTGCCAACGGCTAATAACACCGCGCATAACACTAAAGCGGTGGTTAAGTTATCTAAAATGGGAGACAAAAAGAAGGCACAAAAGCCTGTTATCCAAAATAAGGTACGATAGTTAAAGCCTTTACCAATTAACCAAACTCTAAGCGCTTCAAAAATACCGCGTTCGCTTAATGCGTTAACGTAGGTCATGGCGGCTAATAAAAACAGTAATAATTCGGCATATTCTAACAAATAATGTTTAACCGCTTGTTCAACGGCATGTGTATCACCATGCCAATTAACCGCAATCACAATCCAAATTAACCCTGCCCCTAACATTACAGGCAATGATTTTTTAATATGTGTTTGCTCTTCAAAAATAACGCAAATATAAGAAAAAATAAAAATAGCTAAAACAGTAAAACCAATGGGATGGTTGGTGAAGTTTTGACTTGAGCTACTGGCATAAGAGAGCGAAGGCAATGCAAGGCTTGCACAGCCTAAAAGGACTTTTAGCATAAACACTCCATGGGTTATTAGGGACAAAAATTACGCAAGCGTAATCTTTACAATAAAATTTAACCCTTGGAGTGTATGCCTAGAATAAGACTTAGACGAGTAAAAATTTTTTAGATTTTATTTGGTTTTAAATTATCTCAAAAATAAGCTTAGCACGTCATTAAGATAATTAAAGCCTAACTCGGTGCATTTTATATGATTATTTTTTAAACTAAGCCAGTTTTTGGCTAGTGCAGGGGCAAGTTGTGCCTCAAGTAAGGGCCACTTTAAGCCTGTACGCTGTTCAAAATAAGCAATCGGTACACCTTGTTTTAGGCGTAAGCCATTCATCATAAATTCAAAGCTTAAATCATCATTAGAAACTTTTTCTAAGCCTAAACGTGCTTGTTGTTGTGGTGCAGCCGCTAAATAATCTTTGGGTAAACGGGTTTTTCGGTATCTAAAAATACCTTCTGGAGTAGTTACTTTGCCATGTGCGCCTGCACCAATCGCCAAATAATCACCAAATTGCCAATAATTAAGATTATGTTGGCTTGGTTTGTTGTGCGTATAAGCCGAGACTTCGTATTGTAATAAACCTGCTTGCGCCAGTTTTTGTTGTCCTGCTTCTTGGATTGCCCATAAAGTGTCATCATCAGGCAACACGGGCGGTTGACGATAAAAGGCAGTATTGGGTTCGATGGTGAGTTGATACCANNCCATGCATTAAGTCGAGATTAAAATTAGTAAATCCTGCGGCTTTGGCTAATAAAATTGCTTTTTCGGCTTCGCTTTGGCCATGAATTCGGCCTAAGTTTTTAAGTTGTAGGCCGTTAAAACTTTGGATGCCAAGTGACAAACGATTGATGCCAGCGGCTAAATACCCCTCAAAACTGCCATGTTCAACAGTGGCAGGATTGGCTTCTAAGGTGATTTCGCAATTTGCTTCAAAGGTCATTTTTTGTTTGAGTTGACTAAACAACTGTTGATAAGCTTGTGGCGACAATAAAGACGGTGTACCGCCTCCAATAAATACACTATGAATCGCGCGACCTTGCAGCCATGCTAAATCTTGGTCTATATCTAGTAAAAGTGCGGCAATGTACTCATCTTCGGGTAAACTTTGCGGACTAGTGTGCGAGTTAAAATCGCAATAAGGGCATTTGCGTA
>DDBM01000076.1:0-153 GCA_002333125.1 Moraxellaceae bacterium UBA2032
GTTCTCTCTCCCTGTGGGAGAGAGTTAGAGTGAGGGGTACTAGCATAATAATGTGCTTGAGCCTAAGCCAACGATATACGTATTCTAAAACATCAATAGCAATTAAGGTAACACAGATTCTAAGGCAAACAATTCACTTATTGTTTCACGGCG
>DDBM01000076.1:273-1155 GCA_002333125.1 Moraxellaceae bacterium UBA2032
ACTTTAAGTTGACGGCCTGCCAATTTTGGCAACAAGGCATTAGCGTAATCGGCAGGGGTAGGCGGTGTTTCATCTTTATAACGCACCCCTAAACCACCGCCTATATCTAAATGTTCAATGATTATTCCGTGCGTTGCTAAGGTGTCAATCATGGCTAAGACACGGTCTAAGGCATCGGCAAAAGGCGTAGTTGTAGTGAGTTGTGAGCCTATATGACAATCAATGCCAATCACATCTAAACCTGTTAGTTGAGCCGCTTCTTGATAAACTTCAAGCGCATCATCAATGGCAATACCAAACTTGTTTTCTTTTAAACCTGTAGAAATATAGGGGTGAGTTTGAGCATCAACATCTGGGTTAACCCGCAACGAAATACGCGCTTTTTTGCCCAAACGAACAGCTACCTGATTAATACGATGAATCTCTGCGGCAGACTCTACATTAAAACACGCAATATTGGCGTTTAAGGCGGCTTCGATTTCGTGTTCTTGTTTACCTAAACCCGAAAACACCACTTTGCTGGCATCACCGCCTGCGGCTAATACTCTTGCCAATTCACCGCCCGAGACAATATCAAAACCCGAACCTAAACGGGCTAACACATTTAATACCGCAAGGTTGGAGTTGGCTTTAACGGCATAACACACTTGATGAGGAATACTGGCAAAGGCTTGGTCAAAAGCGCGATAATGGCTTTCGAGTGCAGCACGTGAGTACACATAAAGTGGGGTGCCAAATTGTTGTGCAAGTTGANNCCTTTTTGGCCACAAGCAACTAATAATAAAAGACTTAGTATTAAGCAAAAGCCACGCATGATAAAAAATCATCATTTTACAAAAAATTGTTGCTATGCTAACGGAATCAAGCCGATAACACAAAATC
>DDBM01000076.1:1246-5032 GCA_002333125.1 Moraxellaceae bacterium UBA2032
ATTTCTTTTTTGAGCATAATAAACCTGCTACTTTTAAATATCCCTTATATAGCTTTATGGGCGATTGGGTGATGTATAAAGATACGATTAAAAAAATGCTATCACATCAACTAAGCACTAACGTATAAATTTGGGCGTACACTGAGCGAAGTCGAAGTGTTATCTGCCAATGGTTCGACTCCGCTCACCATACACGAAAACACTTACAAACTTAAGTCTTAGTGCTTAATCATAAATAGCGTATTTAATGGCGTTTCGGCCTTCTTTTTTGACTTCGTACATCAGTTTATCCGTTATCTCTATGATTTCTTTGAGGTGATTGGGTGTTNNGCAAAAACAGCTTGAGCCTCTGCTTGTGAGGTAACAGGTAATAATAAGGCAAATTCATCACCGCCAAGTCGGGCAAGAATATCGATTTTTCGGATATGTTTTTGCAGCGTGTGTGTGACTAAGCGCAATGCTTCGTCACCTGCACTGTGGCCATGTTGGTCGTTAACCGCCTTAAAGTGGTCTAAATCAATATAGGCTAAAGTAAAGACATGATTGTATCTTTCTAATCGCTCAATTTCTAAATTTGCTAACTCATAAAAAAACCGAGCATTATTTACGCCCGTTAAACTGTCTGTACGAGCAAGGATTTGTTCGTGTTCAATTTGAGCTTTTAGTTTAGAGAGTAGCAGACTAATAATAAAAAAGAAGGCAAAGCGGATAAGTGTATTCCACAAATAAATGATTTGATTACTATAACTTTGCCCAGCATAGATGTCGGCCAAAAACCACACGATGGCACTTATAATGGCTGTAATAACCCCGACTTTATGATTAACAAACCAAGTGGCAAACGCAACGGGTATGACGTAAAACAAAGAAAACGCGAGTTCATAACCTGTAAAATAATCTAATATGCCTACAAGGGTAATGAGTGAGACTAGGATTATTGTTTTGATGGTACGCTGTTGTTTTTCAATAAGTTTAAAAAGTAACAGCGCGTTTTTTTCAGTATTTGTCATTAGCTTACCTATTGTTTTTATAGTTGCGCCAGCTAAACCACGATAACACACTCAAACAAAAAATAAGTATTGGCCAATCACCCAAGTGACTATAAGGTGTTTTACCCACCACAGGATATACATTACCGCGTAATACGGTACGTTTAAATTGAGGTGCTTGTTTAACCAATGTCCCTTTAGGGCTAACAAAACCACTAATACCTGTATTGGTGGCTCGAATAATCCATTTGCCTGTTTCGAGGGCGCGCATTTGCACCATTTGCAAATGTTGGTGTGGGCCTGTGGACGTACCAAACCAACCGTCATTGCTGAGTGTGGCAATAAAATCGGCTTTTTGGGCGTTACGTCGTGTTAATTCGGGGTAGGCGATTTCGTAACAAATGGCGGCAGCCAAACGATAATCTTTAACAAATAAAGGGCTTTGTTGGGTGTTGCCTGCGCTAAAACTCGACATTTCTAAATTAAAAAACGGTAATACGCCGCGTAAAATCGACTCAAAAGGGACATATTCACCAAACGGCACAAGACGTTGTTTAAAGTACAGCCCGTAACCTCCTGCACCTATAGCGGCCATGCTGTTATAAAAAGGCGGTACACCCTGAACGTCTAAGTTTTTTAAATCGGCATAAGGAATACCCGTCACAAAAGCCGAATTTTTGGCAAGAGCGTTGTCGTCCATTTCTTTTAAAAAGTCGTTGGCTTCGTATTGAAACATCGGTACAGCNNGTTTTGTCGCGCCATTCCATTTGCCATTTAACATCTTGTGGAATATTGCCTTGTACAATACTCACAGATAAGCCTTTATCAAGTTGAGATTTTGTCCAGTTAATGTATTGTAAGCTATATCCTGCTAACCAAATGGCACTTAATAACAAACCATAAGACCATGCTTTGGTGTGATATTTAACTAACATGAGCAAACATTGTGCCGAAATGACCGCCAATAATCCTACACCAAACACGCCCACTATAGGAGCATAACCCACTAACACCGAATCAATAAAACCATATCCCGTAAAGAGCCACGGAAAGCCCGTAAAGAGCCACGTTTTTAGCCATTCAAATAAAATAAATAACGGGGCAAAGGTCAAAATGGCATGACGGTCTAGGTTAAAGCGGCGATAAATAAAGGCCATGCTTGCGGTAAATAAACCCATGACAACAGCCACAAAAGCCACCATTAATACCGCTAACCATGCAGGGGTATAACCATAATCGTGAATCGAGACAAACAACCAACTAACGCCCACCCCCCACATACCTGTACCAAATGCCCAACCGCGTAACAAGGCTTGTTTAGGCGTTTGTTGCGTAAGTAAGTCGGCAAACCACGCAACGCTAAACAGTGCAATTGGCCAGAGATGATAGGGCGCAAGACTCAATGGAAAGATAGCACCCAAAAACAAGGCAAGCAAAGGGGCATAACGTGACTGACGTACCGCAGATAGCAGCTTGATTATCATATTAAGGGTTCTTGCGTAGGTCTTGNNCACCAATGGTTTCAAAATCTTCGTGCATTAGCGTTGCTTCAAAATAATCATTAAATTCGGTAATAGGCGTAATGGCTTGCACGGTATATGTGCCATCTTCATGAGGGCTTATCCAATGTGAGTCCTCGTTGGCATCGTCATGCTCATCGTGAATATCACCCACAATTTGCTCTAAAGCATCTTCAAGGGTCACTAAACCTGCAATGCCACCATATTCATCGACTACAACAGCCATGTGGCTTTGTTTTTCTTTAAATTCGCGCAGTAAGCGGTCAAGATGCGCCGTTTCGGGAATACAAAAAGCAGGGCGTAAGTAGTCTTTTAAGTCAAAGCGTTCATTTTTTTTACCAATTAAACGCAGCATATCTTTTGCCAACAAAATGCCAACCACTTCGTCAGAATTATCATTAGCTAATACAGGAAAGCGTGAATGAGCTGANNATGATTAGCAGCAGTTCGGCACGATTTTCGGGTTCGTGGCCTAGTAGATTCGTTAAACGGTTTAACCAAGATTTTGACGTGTCACCGCCTCGCTCATCACTCATACAAAGTCCTATTAATCACCAATGGATTGCGAATTGTACCGTGATAATGCTATTTTGTATTCATCTAGCCTTGAGATAAATATCATGAAAAAAATACTATTGGGTTTGGGCGTTGTTTTGGTACTTGTGGCTTGTCAAAAAGAGCCTGAGCCAGTTAAAACTACGGTGCCAGATACAGGCCGTGCCGAAACCAAAAACATCGAGGCGGCTGATGCGATGGGTTATAACGGTAAAGAAATTCGTAAAAAGCTAGATGGGGCATTAGATGCCAATGATGCTCATAATGCGCAGTTGGAGCAGCAGGGGAATCAGTAGGGGCTGTTGAAGTTTTGATTTAGCCCCCACCCCAACCCTCTCTCAACGGAAGAGGGAGTTCTCTCTCCCTGTGGGAGAGAGCTAGAGTGAGGGAAAAACAGTATAATATGCTCAAAATTCAGTCAGTCAGTCAGCTCAGGTATTAGTAACCCCTATTATCACACGCGCTACTCAACTTCATCATAAGGATTAGCATAACCCAAACCTTGTAGCGCAAGCACCTCTAAGGCTTCCATTTCCTCGGCTTCATCCTCTTCAATATGGTCAAAACCTAATAAGTGTAGGGTGCCATGAATAGTTAAATGCGCCCAATGAGCGGTGGCGGTTTTTTGTTGAGTTTGAGCTTCGTCTAATACTACAGGTACACAAATTACCATATCACCTAAGGGTTCGCGTTTGAGTGAATCTAACACTTCGCTAGGCAAC
>DDBM01000096.1:0-5549 GCA_002333125.1 Moraxellaceae bacterium UBA2032
TTGTTGATTTTATAGTTAATTTATTGTTTATATGGACTTAGCTTGCGACTGTATTATTTTTTATGAATTAAAACTATTAAAAAGGACACCATGAAAATCGTCGAATTAGAACGTACCTTATTGGGCGACCGCCGATAAACTCTGGATCGGTAAGCAAGTAGATCAACAGCACAGACTGAATCGCGTTGAATGCTATCCTAAGCAGTTTCAAATGCAAGCCGCTACACTTAGACATTAAACTACCCTCTACTTGATTGTATTGTATGAAGTTGTTATAACTTAATAAAGTTGATAATTAAGGCCGATCTTATTGCCAGTTAAATTGATAAGTGTAATGGTTTATAAATATTAAATAATTCAAAAATCAGGGATGAATTTTAATGAATGACTATGTCGCACATGTTCGTAAGACTGATAGACAAAAGCAAACGGTTCAACAGCATCTATTAAGTGTCAGTGACATTACAGGTCAGTTGGCAAATAAAATTGGACTAAAAGAAGCGGGTGAGCTTATTGGCTTGCTTCATGATTTTGGCAAGTATAGCCAGTCTTTCCAAAACTACATCCAGTCAGCAACAGAGATTCTAAATCCTGATTTAGATGATGATTTTGTTGATGCAAATGCACTAAAAGGAAAAATAGATCACTCTTCCGCAGGTGCACAATGGATATGGCAACAGCTTAGTCCAAGGCTTAATGGTCTAGGTGCACTATGTGCACAGGTTATGGCTTTATGCGTAGCATCCCATCACAGTGGGTTAATTGACTGTTTAAAGCCAGAAGGCGCGGATGGCTTCATGGATCGAATGAAGAAATCTGATGAAAACACGCATTTATCAGAATGTAAGCTAAATGCAGATACACTGATTTTGGATAAAGCATCAGCCATTGCAGATACTCCTCTTTTAAAGAATATGTGCATGCAGTTGCAGGCTGTTTTACGGCCTGAGCAACATAATCAAATAATTTCAGAAAAAATTAAATGTTTTTATTTAGGCTTTTGGACAAGACTTCTCTTTAGTTGTTTGATTGATGCGGACAGGATAGATAGTGCTGACTTTGAACGACCTCTAAATAAAAAGCATCGACGAAACTCTCCTGTTAATTGGTCATTGGCAGTGGATAGAGTGGAGTCTTTTGTTGATGCACTCAAAGTACGTCACAAGGTTGATGAAATTCGCCGCGATATTTCTGATCGCTGTAAAGCCAAAGCAAGTGGTACGCAAGGTATTTATACTTTAACAGTTCCTACGGGTGGTGGAAAAACCTATGCCAGTTTGCGTTTTGCATTACATCACGCACAAGCGCATGGACTGGACAGAGTCATTTATATTGTGCCATACACTACAATTATTGAGCAGAATGCAAAAGCAATTCGTGCAATCGTTGAGCGTGAAGGTGATGATTATCAGTGGGTATTAGAACATCATTCAAATTTAGAACCAGAGCAGCAAACATGGCGTAGTAAGCTAGTTGCTGAGAATTGGGATTCGCCTATTGTTTTGACAACAATGGTGCAGTTTTTAGAAACTCTATTTAGTGGAGGCACACGCGGGGTAAGGCGTATGCATCAACTTGCAAATAGTGTAATTGTCTTTGATGAAATTCAAACACTGCCCATTAATTGCACGCATTTATTTTGTAATGCACTTAATTTCTTAGCAACTCATACTAAAACAACAGCGGTGCTATGTACGGCAACACAACCTTTGTTGCATCGGTTGAAAAATACTGAAAAAGGGCAATTGTTTATTCCTGTTGAAAACGAGTTGGTTCATGATGTGGATCGGCTTTTTCAACAACTTGAGCGGGTTAAAATCAAAAATAAAGTTCGAGTGAATGGCTGGAGTAAGCAAGAAATCGCCAAGCTTGCTCTTGATGAGTTGAGCGAAAAAGGAAGTTGTCTCGTTATCGTGAATACTAAAGCATGGGCGCAGAAATTATATGAAGCCTGTACAAAAGAAGTAGAGGAAGAATCGATCTTTCATTTGAGTACCAGTCAATGCCCTGCACACCGTCAGATTATTCTAGCGCAAGTACGCTCTCGATTAGATCATAACTTGCCTGTGTTATGTATAAGTACGCAACTGATTGAGGCGGGTGTCGATGTTGATTTTGCAAGTGTTATTCGATTTTTGGCAGGCTTGGACTCTGTGGCGCAAGCAGCAGGTCGTTGTAATCGAAATGGTGAACGAGATATATCAGAAGTNNAAAAAATGCGGCGTATTTTAGGTGAGTCAGCAGATGATGATTTATTAACCCCAGCAGTTATGGAAAAGTATTTTGATTATTATTTTTATAGCCGAGCTGAGGAAATGGATTACCAACTATCCGAAAAACAGGCGGCCAGAACCGATAGTTTGCTGAATTTACTGAGTGATAATCCGAAAAATATCATTTCAAATCGCCAATCTGCACTACCTATGTTACGACAGTCATTTATGACAGCGGGCAAAGCATTTAAAGCAATTGATGCACCTACTGAGTCTGTGATTGTGCCTTACGGTGAAGGAAAGCAACTAATTATTGATCTCGGAGATCAAGAGAGCGATTTTGATGTTGCTCGTTATTATACATTACTAAAAAAAGCACAAAAGTTTAGCGTTAATGTCTTTCCTAATGTTTGGAAAAAACTGCTTGACGCACATGCTGTATGCGAAATAAAAGCGGGTGAAGGCGTTTATTGTTTGGATGAACGTTACTACAGTGAAGCTTTTGGATTATCAACTGAGGTTGTTAGTCAGGCTGATTTTTTATCATTTTAGAAAGGAGTCATGATGGAAGTTCCTAAAAATAGCATTAGTTTCCGATTGTGGGGGCGTTATGCGTTATTTACTGACCCCATTACTAAAGTCGGTGGTGAGAAATGCTCCTATCATATTCCTACTTATGAGGCGATTAAGGGGGTTTTAAAGTCAATTTATTGGAAGCCTACTATTACATGGTATGTCGATAAAGTTAGAGTGATGAAGCCATTACGAACACAAACTAAAGGTGTAAAACCTTTAGTTTGGAGCGGTGGCAATAGCCTTGCTATCTATACGTTTTTGCACGATGTTGAATATCAAGTACAAGCGCATTTTGAATGGAATGAGAATCGTCCTGAATTGGCTCAGGACAGAGTTGATGGTAAGCATTTTAGTATTGCGAAACGGATGTTAGAAAAAGGTGGACGGCAGGATATTTTTTTGGGGACACGAGATTGTCAGGGGTATGTTGAGCCTTGCGAGTTTGGTGAAGGAGAGAGTCCTTACGCTAATATTGACGAATTGGGTTTTGGTTTGATGTTTCATGGTTTTGATTATCCTGATGAAACAGGAGTGGATGAGTTGCGTAGTCGTTTTTGGCGAGCAACCATGAGGCATGGCATTATTGAATTCCCTAGACCTGAAAATTGTGAGATTAATCGTTTTGTTCGAGTGATGACTGCCAAAGAGTTTGCGCTAGGAGAAAGCGTATTAGCGGTAGAGCAAGAAGAGGTGCAATCATGAGTTGGATGGCAAAGCTCTACGAGACATATGAAGCAGGTTTGTTACTGACAGACCTGCCTGATGATAAGCGTCTTATGCCCACTAGCCACACATTGCAAAATGCACATATCAATATTGCCATTGATGGTGAAGGAAATTTTAAACGAGCATCTGTACTAGAAAAAACACAAATTGTATTACCTGCTACTGAACGCTCTGCTAGTAGGGGAAATGGTGAGGCTCCACACCCATTAGCGGATAAATTGCAATATGTTGCTCAAGATTATGCCGCTTATGGTGGACTGAAAAAGCCTTATTTTAATGGATACAAAGAGCTGCTTGCTTCATGGTGTGATTCTGAGTTTTCTCATCCCAAAGCAACAGCAGTTTTACGTTATATTGAAAAAGGGACTGTTATTAAGGATCTTATTGATCAGAAAATTGTTTTTATTGGTGATGATGGACTGTTATTAACATCATGGGTAAGTGCTGTAGATGATTCCAATCCGATACCAACACTTTTTAAGGTTCTACCTAAAGAAAAAAGTTTATTAGATCAAGGCTCTGCGTTGGTGTGTTGGACGGTTGAAATAGACTCTGATCCTAATACCGACACATGGAAGGATAGAACGATACAGGATAGTTGGATTGCTTTTGATAACTCAGAAGATAGTGAAGCGGGTTTGTGTTTTGTCACAGGCAAAGTGCAATCATTATCAATTAATCATCCCGCAAAAATTCGCCACTCTGGAGATAAAGCAAAGCTAATATCTTCAAATGACACCAGTGGATACACGTATCGTGGTCGGTTCTTGGACAATAAAGAAGCGTGTGGCGTAGGGTTTGATGTGTCGCAAAAAGCCCATAATGCTTTGCGTTGGTTGATTTCACGTCAAGGTTATCGTAATGGTGATCAGGCATTTGTTTCTTGGGCTGTTTCTGGTAAAGCCATTCCCGAACCATTACAAGACGCTTTTCATTTGTTTTCAAATTTTGATTTTGATGATTTAGATGATAGTGAACCCTATATAGTAAATGATGAGCCTGTTATAGATCGTAGCCGTGATATAGGCGAGTCCTTTGCTCTTCAACTGAATAAATACATGGCAGGCTATCGCGCAACATTAGAACCAAATGAGCAAATTGTAATTATTGGCCTTGATGCAGCAACGCCAGGGCGGATGGGTATTATTTATTACCGTGAATTATTGGGCAGTGAGTTTTTACAACGACTTGAGCATTGGCATAAAAGCTTTGCATGGCCACAAAGACATACCATAGACGTGCCTAGCTTATCAGGTAAAAAGCCAAAGACAAAAGTGGTATGGCCTGTCAGTTCTCCTGCACCTAAAGATATTGCTTCTGCGGCTTATGGACTGTCGGACGAATTGAAAAAAATAAAGAAAAATGCGGTTGAACGCCTTGTGCCGTGCATTATTGATGGAAGTCCATTTCCGATTGATTTAATGGACGCATGTGTACGAATGGCCACTAATCGAAATGGTTATAAAAGTGATGAACAATGGCTTTGGGAAAAGAACCTTGGTATTGCCTGCGCAGTATATCGTGGTTATTTCCAACGCCATCCAATTAAAACTCAAAGGAGAGACTATACAATGGCACTGGATGAAAATAATCACTCGCGTGATTACCTCTATGGCCGATTATTAGCCGTAGCAGATCGTATTGAGGAGGTTGCATTAGGTGTTGGTGGTGAAAGCAGATCAACAACCGCAGCACGTTTAATGCAACGTTTTGCGGATAGACCTTTTTCTACATGGCGTAATATAGAGTTGGCCTTGCAACCATATATGCAACGTTTGCAAAACTCGCGTGCTGGGTTTTTAGTCAACCAAAAGAAAGAGCTAGATGCAATTAATGCGTGTTTTAATACAGAAGATTTTGTGAGTGAAAAAAAGCTATCAGGTGAGTTTTTGCTTGGCTTTCATTGTCAACGCCAAAAACTGAGAGAAAAAACTGAGTCAACAAACGAAACCATTAACGAAGTAAGCAATGCAGGGAGTGAAGAATGAGTAGTCTTGACCATAAAATTGATTTTGCGGTTATTTTTTCAGTAAA
>DDBM01000096.1:5562-8190 GCA_002333125.1 Moraxellaceae bacterium UBA2032
TAGGTAAAGATACATTTAACCCTAAAAAAACAACCAAAGAAATTGCTGCCCAAAAAGCTTGTGATAAATGGTTTGATGTTAGAGCTTTTGGGCAGGTCTTTGCCTTTGGTAAAGAGGCCGATGCAGCAGGTGTGTCTATAGCGATTAGAGGCCCTGTGACAATTCAATCCGCATTTAGTCGTGAGCCAATTAGTGTTACCAGTACACAAATAACAAAAAGCGTGAGTGGTGAGGGTGATGGCTCTAAAAAAGGTTCGGATACGATGGGCATGAAACATCGTGTCGATAAAGCTGTTTATGTGACATATGGTGCAATAACACCACAATTGGCTGAGCGCACAGGCTTTAGCAATCAAGATGCTGAGAGTATTAAAGCAGTATTACAGAAGTTATTTGAGGGCGATGCATCATCTGCACGTCCAGAAGGTAGCATGGCTGTATTAAAAGTTATTTGGTGGAAGCATAACAGCAAATCAGGGCAATACTCCTCTGCTAAAGTGCATAACTCTTTGACAGTAAATGCTGATGGTAGTTTTGATTTAGATAATTTAGATGGATTGACTCCAGAGGTTATCGAAGGCTTTTAATGGGATAGATAGTGCCACCTTCGGGTGGCTTTTTCTAAGGATGGAAAAAAGTTATGCAACATAATGAAATAATATACCTTTCCCGCCTTCAGCATTTTTTGTTTTGTCCGCGTCAATTCGCCCTCATAGAATTAGAAGGTCTGTGGGAAGAAAATCTCTACACTGCCGAAGGCCAGCTATTACATCAGCAAGCGGATCAACTCCAACAACGCACACGCAAAAATATTACAACAATAAATGCCATGCCTTTGTCATCCTCTGAACTAGGTATTCAAGGTGTGGCAGATGTCGTTGAGTTCTATAACTCTCAGGACGATGGTAGTCAACGACCTTTCCCCATCGAATATAAACGTGGTAAGCCAAAAGAGCATCGTGCAGACGAAGTACAACTTTGTGCCCAAGCGTTATGCTTGGAAAGTATGTTAAACACGGTTGTCCCCGAAGGAGCCTTGTTTTATGGCCAAACAAAACGGCGATTGGTTGTAACGTTTGATGCAGAGTTGAGGAGACTCACTTTGGATGTTATTGCTAAATGTCGAGAGTTATTATTCACAGCTAGAACGCCTGCACCAATTTACGAAGAAAAAAAATGTAATCGTTGTTCATTGATAGACTTATGCCATCCAAAAACGTTGTGCCGTCAAAACTCAGCAAAACATTGGTTTATAAAACAATTAGAAAAATAACAAGGAGAAGTTTGATGCGTCAGTTACGCAATACATTATATGTCAGTACAGAGGGAGCTTGGCTACATAAGGATGGTGAAAATTTGGTTATGGATGTTGAAGGACAGAAAAGAGGTCGCGTTCCTATTCACATGTTGCAAGCATTAGTTTGTTTTGGACGAGTAATGTTGTCACCTCAATTGATGGGTTTTTGTGCTGAAAAAGGTATTACGGTGACTTTCCTCAATACCTACGGAAAATTTTTGGCGCGAATGGAGGGTCCCATTAGCGGTAGTGTGTTATTACGGCGACGACAACACTTAGCATGTGAAAATCCAACTATGGCTTTAGAAATAGTGCGTAACATTGTATGTGCTAAAGTACATAATCAACGTACAGTAGTCAGCCGAGTAATACGTGACCATGCTGAAAAAATTGATGATAAAGCCAATGGCGAGCTAGAAGATGCACAAAAAAGACTAAAGCGTGTGATTGAATGTGTTCGTTTAGAAACGAATATTGAAAGTATTCGAGGTTTTGAAGGTGATGCAGGGCATGTGTATTTTCAGGTATTTAATCATTTTATTCGTGCTCAAAAAGAAGANNGCTTTAGATTTAATGGAAGAGTTTCGGCCTTTTTTGGCAGATCGATTAGTATTGTCCCTCATTAATCGAAAACAGGTACAAGCGAGCGACTTTAGTTATTTGCCCAACGGTGCTGTTGTTATGAAAGATGACGCACGAAAAACTGTACTTATGGAGTGGCAGCAACGTAAAGCTGACACACTAACTCATCCGTGGTTTGAGGAAAGTGTGCCTGTAGGTCTTTTTCCGTGGTTACAGGCACAATTATTGGCGCGACACCTACATGGTGAGATAGATGCTTATGTACCATTTTTATGGAAATAGNNCAAAATGATACTGGAGCTCGTCGATTGCGTAGAATAGCGAGAGCTTGTTTAGATTATGGGCAAAGAGTGCAATACTCAGTCTTTGAAATTGAGGTGACACCAGCACAATGGGCAATGTTACGGAGTCGCTTATTACAAGAAATGGATCCTGAAATAGATAGTTTGAGATTTTATTTTTTAGGAAAAAACTGGCAGCCAAAGGTTGAACACATTGGTGCTAAAGCTGTTTTAGATTTGAATGGGCCATTGATTTTTTAAGCTTTAAGATGATTTGCGAACTATAAGTAAGCATTAAAATGCCACTAGGTTCGCACTTTGTTTTTTCCAGAAAAAACAGAGAGTTCTTTAAAAATATTTTCTATCTATTAGTTAGTTGTATATTTTTATGTGTGTTCGCGTTTTTAGTAGTTATGCCTATTAAAAAACAATATGTTATAAGTAGACTGTCGCGCCCTTCACGGGCGC
>DDBM01000124.1:0-5979 GCA_002333125.1 Moraxellaceae bacterium UBA2032
CTTAATTTTGATATTCCTTGGTTAACCTATAGTCGTTTACGTCCTTTACATACGAATGCGGTTATTTTTGCTTTTGGCGGATGCGCGTTATTCGCCACGTCTTATTATATTGTACAACGAACCTGTCAAACGGCGTTGTTTATGCCCAACCTTGCTAAGTTTACTTTTTGGGGTTGGCAGTTAGTGATTGTAGCCGCCGCGATTACCTTACCTTTAGGTCTTACCTCTACTAGAGAGTATGCCGAATTGGAATGGCCTATTGATATTCTGATTGCTATTGTTTGGATATCTTATGCTGTGGTGTTTTTTGGCACCATTGCTAAGCGTACTACCTCACATATTTATGTCGCAAACTGGTTTTTTGGTGCATTTATTATCACCATCGCCTTATTGCACATAGTCAATAATATGGCTGTTCCCGTGAGTATGTGGAAGTCTTATTCCATGTATAGCGGTGCTACCGATGCCATGATTCAATGGTGGTATGGCCACAATGCGGTTGGCTTCTTCTTAACGGCTGCCTTTTTGGGCATGATGTACTACTTTATTCCTGTGCAAGTGGGTCGCCCTGTTTACTCTTATCGTTTATCAGTAGTTCACTTTTGGGCATTGATTTCGGTATATATGTGGGCTGGTGGTCACCATTTACACTACACCGCATTGCCTGATTGGACTCAATCGTTGGCGATGGCGTTCTCTATTGTACTGTTTGCTCCTAGTTGGGGTGGCATGATTAACGGGATTATGACGCTTTCGGGTTCTTGGGACAGATTACGTACCGACCCCATCATTCGCTTCTTAGTTGTGGCTTTATCTTTCTATGGTATGTCTACCTTTGAAGGCCCAATGATGTCGATCAAAACAGTGAATGCGTTATCTCACTACACCGACTGGACAATTGGTCACGTACACTCTGGCGCGTTGGGCTGGGTGGGCATGATTAGTATTGGTTCGTTGTACGTCATGATTCCTCGCGTGTTTGAACGTGAGCGCATGTATAGCATTGGCTTAATTAACTTGCACTTTTGGTTAGCCACAATGGGCGTTGTACTTTACATTGCCTCACTTTGGATTTCGGGTATTACCCAAGGTCTCATGTGGCGTGCTGTCAATGATGATGGTTCTTTGACTTACAGCTTTGTAGAGTCTGTCGTTGCTAGTCATCCTTATTGGTTGGGCCGCTTTATTGGTGGTTCATTGTATTTATCAGGTATGTTTGTGATGGCTTATAATGTTGCTATGACCGTCATGAATAAACAGCCTGTTGATGCCGACAAGTTAAGCTAAGCAGGAGAAGTTAAAATGGCTAATCATGATGAACCTAGCAATAACGTACATGACCTCGTCGAAAAAAACGTCGGCGCATTGATTGTATTGATTTGTGTTGCTATTAGTTTTGCGACTTTGGTTGAGATTGTTCCTTTATTCTTTCAAAAAGACTTAAACGAACCATTACCCAACATGAAACCTCTCACTGCCTTACAAATGGAAGGACGGGACATTTACATTCGTGAGGGCTGTAACGTGTGCCACTCACAAATGATTCGTCCACTCCGTGCCGAAACCGAACGCTATGGCCATTATTCTGTAGCTGCCGAATCGGTGTGGGATCACCCTTTCTTGTGGGGTTCTAAACGAACTGGCCCAGATTTAGCCCGTATTGGCGAAAAATACTCCGACGACTGGCATCATGTGCATATGATTAATCCACGTGATGTTGTTCCTGAGTCTGTTATGCCTGGCTATCCTTGGTTAGCAGAAAACAAATTGACGGGTGAATTAACCGCCAAAAAACTAGAGGTCTTCCGTAATTTTGGTGTGCCTTACACCGACGCTGATATTGCTGGTGCAGCACAAAGCGTTAAAGGTAAAACCGAAATGGAAGCCCTAATTGCCTACTTGCAACAATTAGGTACAGCGATTAAAGCGCGGAGATAAAAGATGAACGGCATGGTACTGCTTTATATTTTTGGCACTTTTTCGGCAATTATTGCTTTTGCTGGGATTAGTTGGTGGGCGTATCGTCCTGCTCACAAAAAACGTTTTGAGCAAGATGCCATGCTCGCTTTGGATAGCGATCCTCTTTATCAAAAAAACCGTCAATCAGCGGGAGATAAATCAAAATGAGTGCGTTTTGGAGTGCTTATATTATTATTCTATCCTTAGGCTGTTTAGCTTTTGTGATAGGCGTGATGGTGATGGCGAAGAGCCTCAAAGTAACCCGTGACCCCGATAATACAACGGGTCACGACTATGATGGCATTAAAGAATATGACAACCCTATGCCTAAATGGTGGCAGATTTTATATTGGGCTGGTGTCGTATTTTTTATATTTTATGTTTTAGCTTACCCTGCTTTAGGTTCATATAAAGGCTTCTTAGGTTGGACTTCGGTAGGTGAACACGATAAAGATCAAGCAGCCTACGATGCCAAATACGGTCCTATTTATGCCGCCTATGCCGCAAAACCTATAGAAGAGTTAGCTCACGATGCGGCAGCAATGAAAATTGCAGGTCGTTTGTTTGTTAACAACTGCGCTGCTTGTCATGGTGCGGATGCGCGTGGTGCTAAGGGCTATCCTAATTTAACCGACAATGATTGGTTATATGGTGGTGAGCCTGCTCAAATTCTCGAAACCATTACTAACGGCCGCGCTGCGGTTGTTGGCGGCAGTAAAATGCCTGCATGGGGCGAGACATTGGGTGAGCAAGGCATTAAAGAAGTGGCTGCTTATGTGCTTACACTGTCTGAACGTAGATTGTCTGAGGCTGACCAAAAATTAGCCGAAGCAGGTGAAGCTCGTTTTGTAGTGTGTGCAGCGTGTCATGGTGCTGATGGTCGTGGTATGCACGCCCTTGGCGCACCTAACTTAACTGACACTGTTTGGTTATATGGTGGCAGCAAAGGCACTGTAGAAGAAACCATTCGTCATGGCCGTAATGGAGCTATGCCTGCATGGGAAGCCAGTTTAGGCAAAGAGAAAGTTCATCTTCTTTCTGCTTATGTGTGGTCTTTATCTAATGGAGGTAAACATTAAGCCTATTATTTAGCGTTATTGCTAATAAGACTTATCAAGTTTACTTGCCAATCTTGCCAACAATATCACTGTTACTTAGGTTATATTGTTGGTAAGCCCTCTTCCGTTTTTTAACCCCAAATACCGTGCTGCTTTAACAACGTCAATTGTTATGTCTTTATTTACTTAGCTAAGCCAATAAAGACATATTTATTGTAATACAGGTGATAATCTAGCCATGAGCCAAAAAATCCCTACTCAAGATAATTCCGCTAACCCTGTCAAAATTCAACCCGCCAAAATAATTGGTATGCACGCTGATAAACCCAAAATTTTTCCTCGTGCCATTCGTGGTTTTTTTCAAAATATTCGTCATATAACAATGGCTTTAGCCTTGTTTGTATATGCTGCTCTGCCGTGGCTTAACTGGGATGGCCGCCAAGCGATTTTATTTGACCTAAGCCACCAACAATTTTTTATTTTAGGTTTAACCTTTGCNNACCGAAGGTGAGCGTAATGCAAGAATGAAGCTCGACAAAGCACCTATGTCGATTAATAAATTTGTGCGTCGTACCGTAAAACACTTTTTATGGCTGTTAATTTCTTTTGCAACAGGCTTTATTTTTGTCGGTTATTTTACCCCTATTCATACTTTAGCTGCCGATTTTGCCACAGGTAATTTAGGCGGTTGGGGTTATGTTTTTATTGCACTTTTTACCGTATTTACCTACTTAAATGCAGGGTGGTTACGCGAGCAAGTGTGCTTTTATATGTGTCCTTATGGCCGTCTTCAAAGTGTGATGTTTGATAAAGACACCTTAATTGTTTCTTATGATACTGAGCGTGGTGAATCACGTGGTTCACGCAAAAAAAACATCAACCACAAAGAAGCAGGCTTAGGCGATTGTATTGATTGTCAACTTTGTGTGCAGGTTTGCCCTACAGGCATTGATATTCGTGATGGCTTACAATTGGAGTGTATTCAATGTGCAGCTTGTATTGATGCCTGCGATAGCATTATGGATCAAATGGGCTACGAACGTGGTTTAGTCCGTTACACCACCGAGCATATACTCAAAGAAAAAACAGGTTACCATTGGTTACGGCCACGTTTGATTGGCTATAGTGCGGCTTTTGTTGTTATGGTACTGATTTTTATTTATAGCCTTGCTTTGCGTGTTCCATTAACCATTGATGCGATTCGTGACCGTAATCAGTTGTACCGCGAAAACAGCGAAGGCTTAATTGAGAATGTTTATACCCTCAAAGTGATGAATAAATCTCAGCAAGCACAACAGTATCATGTGGTATTAACAGGTGATGCACACATTCAACTCATACCAATAAGTGACTTTAGCTTAGCCGCAGGTGAAGTCTCTAATATGCCAGTTACCTTACAAGCTGACCCTGCGGAACTCACTCAAGCTAATACAAAAATCGTCTTTAAGGTGAACTCAGTCAGTGATAAAAGCATCACTGCTCAAACCGAAAGCCGCTTTATTGCACCCGCTAACCCTTAAGAGTCACGCAACATGAGTTATGTTACAACAGATACAAAACCTTGGTATAAACANNATTGGCATAAAAACCGAAAAGCAATTGAGCAAGACTTTAGCCGTGATAACTATGCTAGCGCACTAACAATTACGGCGCGTCTTGACGTGATAGCACCAAACCTAGTGGTACACATTGATAGCCCTTACAAACTAGATGCCAAAGCGTTACCCGATACGCTAACAGTTAATTTATCTCATCCCACTAATCAGACAAAAGATGTGGCATTGACGCTCAAAAAGTCAGTTGATGGTAGTTATAGCACCACGCTTAGCAATCAAGTCTTAGGGCGTTATTATGTTGATATAAGTACCTCCGAATGGCGACTCAATGATATGGTGGTGTTTCCGCTAGACGCGTCACATATCGTCAAACCTGCCCCACTGAGTCCTTAACGTATTATGACCTCAGCCGCTTGCTTTCATTGTGGTGAACCTCTTTTAAAAACAGTGCATCACTTGCAAATTTTAGGGGAGGAACGCGAGTTATGCTGCTTGGGTTGTTATGCTGTGGCTCAAACAATTGTAGAAAACGGCCTAGAAAATTATTACCTAGAACGCCGTGTTATTAGCCCAACTGCCCCTTTACCTAGCGAATTAGAAGCCCTTAAAGGCTACGACCATCCCGACACGCAACAGCAATTTGTACATCGCGAACAAGACTTGGCCTGTGCCGAGCTGAGTGTGGCGGGTGTTTCTTGTGCCGCCTGTGCATGGCTCATCGAAAAACGCCTCACTCAAGAACAAGCAGTAAGCCAAGTCAGCCTTAATTTAAGCACCCATCGTTTGCGTATTTTATGGAATGATAAACAAACTCCTCTAAGTTATTTGCTTAATGACCTCGAAAAATTAGGCTACAAAGCACGGCCTTTTCGTACTGATACCCATGCCAATTTACTAAAAAAAGAATCACGTCAATTATTAATGCGTTTGGGTTTGGCAGGTTTAGGCTCAATGCAAGCGATGATGTATGCAGGCAGTTTGTATGTGGCTGATGATATGACATTGCCACATAGGGATTTTTTGCGGTGGATTTCGCTGCTTATTACCACGCCTATCTTTTTTTATGCCGCCTACCCTTTTTATCGCTCGGCATGGTACTCGCTTAAAGCACGTACGCTTAATATGGATGTCTCGGTTAGCATTGCTTTAGTGTTAACTTTTTTGGCCAGTATTCACAATACCATCACCAGTGCGCCTGATGTGTATTATGACTCAGTGACGATGTTTATCTTCTTTTTATTAACAGGTCGATTTTTAGAAACCCAAGCACGACGTAGAGCCAGCGAAACCGCTAATGATTTGATTCCTGTGATTCCTCGTTTAAGTCATCGTTTATTAAATAATAATCAAAGCGAAGATGTACCTGTGAGCAGCTTGCAAATTGGCGATAAAATTTTAGTCAAAGC
>DDBM01000124.1:6000-8026 GCA_002333125.1 Moraxellaceae bacterium UBA2032
GAAGTAAGTCAAATTGCCCAAGCCAGTACCCTCGCCACGATTCATCAATTAATCAATCGCGCCCTTGCCGAAAAGCCTCAATTAGCCGAACAAGCCGACAAAGTCGCCCATTGGTTTATTTTAANNACGCTTTATTAGCCACCATTGCGGTATTAGTGGCGACTTGCCCTTGTGCCTTATCTTTGGCTACGCCTGTGGTATTAACAGCCGCCACCCATCGTTTGGCACAACAAGGCTTTTTGGTCACTCGCGGCCATGTGATTAATCGCTTGGCTCAGGCGACACATATTATTTTTGATAAAACAGGCACGTTAACCACAGGCAAATTACAGTTAATTAACACCCATAGTTTTAGTGCTAACGACCAAGAATGTTTATTATTAGCCGCTGCGCTAGAACAACACTCCGAACACCCGATTGCCTCAGCCTTTAAGTCTCTTAAATTTACCGAACTACCCACAGTCGATGACATTCATAATGAAGCAGGATTTGGGTTAACAGGCACAATTAACGGCAAACAATACAAAATCGGCCATGCTCAATTTGCCTTAAACCAAGAGATTGACGCACCACCCACACATCACTTACGCATTTGGCTCAGTTGCCAACAACAAGTGATTGCCTATTTTGACTTGAGTGATACCACTCGTCCTGAATCAGCCGCTACGCTAAAAAAATTACACGCTTTAGGATTACAAAGTGTTTTATTATCAGGAGACCACTCCGTTGCGCCGCAACAATTAGCCACTGAGCTAAATATTAATACCTGCTATGGTCCTTTGTTACCACAACAAAAAGCCGACTATGTGCAGCAATTACAAGCACAAGGCGCAGTGGTTATTATGGTGGGTGATGGTGTAAATGATGCGCCTGTGTTGGGTCAGTCTCATGTGTCGGTGGCTATGGGTTCGGGCGCAGATTTGGCGCAAATTACCGCAGATGCCGTGTTGTTAGGTGATCGTTTAAATGCTCTGGTTGATGCACGTCAAGTTGCCACCAAAACTCAAGGCATTATTAAGCAAAATTTAGTTTGGGCATTTGTGTATAATTTGGCTATCTTGCCCCCTGCGGCCTTGGGTTTTGTTCCGCCTTGGTTGGCTGCAATTGGTATGTCATTAAGTTCGTTGTTGGTTGTGCTAAATGCGTTACGGGTTTAGTTTTATACCCTCACCCCAAACCCTCACCCAAAGGGAGAGGGAGTTTGTTTACGCTAGCTGAGCTACATTGAAGCTGTTTTTTTATCTTTATCGAGAAGCTTATTATGGATTATGTATATTTATTAGTCTCTTTAAGCGTCATGTTGTTGATTGGTGCGGTATGCGGCATTTTGTGGGCAGTTAAAAGTGACCAGTTTGAAGATTTAGAAGGCCCTGCCGAGCGTATTATTATGGACGACCGCGAACTACAGCGTAAAATCCATGACCGATAGTTTAATTATTGCAACTGCCTTAGCGGCTGGCTTTTTTGGCTCACCCCATTGTTTGGGTATGTGTGGTGGCATTGTCAGTGCCTTAAGTTTTGCCTTAGCCAAAGAAACCGCCACCCAACGCTTATTTTTACAAAGCTTTTATCATCTTGGGCGTTTGTTGTCGTATAGCTTTTTGGGTTTATTAGTCGGGTTGTTAGGCAAAGGCTTATTAGCTCCTTTGGCTAACTCAAAATGGCCTTATGTATTAACCTCACTCATGATGATTGCCTTTGGCTTGTATTTAACAGGATGGTGGCGTGGCCTAGATAAGTTAGAGGTTTTTGGGGCAAAAATATGGAAAGCCATGACCCCCTTACGGCAACGTTTTATGCCTATTAACTCAATACCACGCGCCCTAATTGCAGGTATGTTATGGGGCTTTTTGCCATGTGGTTTGGTTTATAGTGCCTTAGCATTGGCTTTAACCACCGCTCACCCCATTACCGCAAGTGGCACAATGTTAGCCTTTGGTTTTGGGACTTTGCCTATGATGCTTTTGGCAGGCAGTACCGCAGGTGCGCTCAAACAAAAACTACAACAACACGGTTGGCGTACCGC
>DDBM01000224.1 GCA_002333125.1 Moraxellaceae bacterium UBA2032
ATACACAAGGCGTAAACGATAAGCCTATACCTAACACCAAAAAAGTACCCAAAACAAACAACAAACTTCCACCTGCCAAAAACTTAGAAATACTATTGGCATCATTAGAGTTGGGTTGAGCATTATTATTTGTGGCAGGTGTTTCTAAATTTTCTACGGGAGCAGCAGGTGCAACCATGAGTAATTTAACGGCCGTTTTAAGGGTTTGTGGTGGGTAACATAAACCTTGCTCAGAACAACCTTGATACACCGCGTTAATAGGTACGACTTTTTCAATGTCTTTATTTTGGGTGGCATATATNNTTAATACAGGCTTAAATGCCTGCTCTACGGCTAAATAATCTTCTTCGGCAGGAATATCATCAAAATTAGGCGCGTCTGCATGAGCCATCATGCTAACTAGCATCATCATCCACATTAAAAAAATACGCATTTTATGACTGACCTATTGGGTTTAGGTTGAGTGTTAATACTACTTTACTGGGTTTTTATTAAGAGAGTCTTAAGAAAGACGTGTAAAACAATTCACCCACTACCCATTAATCACATCACTTTTAAGCAAATTCAGCTTTTTTGTTTTCTTAAGCAATCCTTAAGTTATCTTTTTTATACTGAGCGACACCTAGTTTAGAAACTATAAATGAATGGAGAAAACTATGGCATCTTTTAAACAGCTTTTAGGGCTCGCAGTGTTAAGTCTTAGTGCGGTGTTAAGTCATGCTGACGATAGTCTTAACTTAGAGGCTTATAAAGGCAAAGTCGTGTATATCGACTTTTGGGCTTCATGGTGTGGCCCTTGCAAAGAGTCATTTCCTTGGATGAAAAAAACCCAACAACAATATGCTAAAGATGGCTTAGTGATTCTTGCTGTTAATGTTGACCAAGACAAAAAACTCGCCGATCAATTTTTAAGTGAATTTAACCCCGACTTTAAAGTCATTTTTGATAAAAACGGCAAACTTGCCGAAGATTTTAAAGTCAACTCTATGCCTAGTTCTTATGTCATAGACCGTCAAGGCAAACCACGTTTTAAACACAAAGGCTTTCATGGCAACAAAACTAGCCAATATGAAACCGAATTACAAACGCTGTTAAACGAAAAGTAATAGGTACTTACCCTCGCTCTAACTATTTTATTGATGAAGATAGCCCCCTCGTCCTTTGGGAGAGGGTTGGAGTGAGGGTCTAATTAAACGAAAAGTAATGGGAGTTTTATGATGAATAAAACGGTAATACTGATGATGACGCTGCTGACTGTTGGCAGCTTGGCTGGCTGTAGCTCTTTAGGGGTTAAAGCTTGGGAACGCGATTTATTAGCCAAAAAATCCATGCAACTCAATAGCGCACCGCTCGATAGTGCCATTGACGACCATATTTATTTTAGTAAAGAAGCGTCTAGTGGTGGACGTGGTTTTGGTGGAGGTGGCTGCGGATGCAACTAACTAACAAAAAAATGCCTGCCCTTAGAGCAGCATTAGCCGCCGCAAGCTGTGGCTTATTGGGTTTATCAACAGGCATACACGCCCAAGAAAACACCGACGCTAAAGACTGGCAAGTCGATACTGCCGTTTTGTATTACAAAGAAAACAATGGCCGAGTACAAGCAGCCGAACCCATCGTTAATCTTAAAAAAGATTATGGTGACGAACGTGTGCTTAACCTTAAACTAACCCTAGACTCGTTAACAGGGGCATCACCCAACGGTGCAACATCCAGTAGCCAAGCACAAACTTTTACAGGCCCTTCGGGTAACAAACAGTACACCACTGCTCCCAATAATCAGCCCTTAGATAGTGAGTTTAAAGATACACGCGCGGCAGTTCATGTTAATTGGGAACAACCCCTTAATGAAGAATATAAAGCCAGCGTGGGCGGTGGCATTTCGTCAGAGTATGACTTTAAATCGCTATCCTTAAATGGCGCGATTTCTAAAGACATTAACAATAAAAACACCACGCTGAGTGCAGGTTTAAATCTTGAGTTAGACACACTCAATTCGGTCGGTGGCAAGCCAAAACCTTTTAGCTCTATGGCTAATAATATTAAAGAAGGTGACGACAACAAAACGGTGATTGATGCCCTATTGGGAATAACACAAGTCATTAATCGTAAAACGATTATGCAATGGAATTATTCCTTAAGCACATCAAGTGGTTATCATACCGACCCGTATAAAGTGTTAAGTTTAGTGGATGGAACGACAGGTTTTGCACAAGACTATTTGTTTGAAAATCGTCCCGATAGTCGTACACGTCATAGTTTATTTTGGCAAACTAAATATCATTTAACACAAGATGTGGTGGATGTGTCTTATCGTTATATGACAGACGATTGGAGCATTAACTCACATACCCTAGATGTACGTTATCGTTATCAACTTAACGATAGCAGTTATTTAGAGCCACATTTACGCTTTTATACTCAAACTGCCGCCGACTTTTATCAAAACTTTTTGGTACAAGGCCAAGCATTGCCCCAATTTGCCTCGGCAGATTCACGCTTAGGCGAATTTGATGCCACTACCTTTGGTATTAAATACGGTAAAACTTTAGCCAATGACCGCGAGTTTAGCGTACGTGTAGAGCAATATAACCAAGCAGGCAATGCTAAAACGGCGGCAATAGGACAGCTTAAAACACAAACCTTAGTTCCTGATTTAAACGCTTTAGTGGTACAGTTTGGGTATTCATTTAAGTTTTAACCTTTTATTTACCCTCACTCTAGCTCTCTCCCAAAGGGAGAGAGAACCCCCTCGCCCTGTGGGAGAGGGTTGGGGTGAGGGTTTATAATAAACATAGATACGGAACAGCCCCTATGTCCCACGACCGCAGTAACCAAATTCACATCCAACATCATACCAATTATTGGCATATTCAATTTGAAGCAATGGCGAGTGTTTGCGACATTTTGGTCGATACCGATGATGAAAATTTAGTAAAACGTTTAAGTCATTTAATTAGCAAAGAAACATGGCGTATAGAACAAAAATTTAGTCGTTATCAACAAGATAATATTTTATATAAAATTAATAATTGTGAAGGTGGCGTAGTACAAGTTGATGCCGAAACTGCCGAACTGATTGATTTTGCGGCACAATGTTATACCTTAAGCGGCGGAATGTTTGATGTAACTTCGGGTATTTTACGCCGTGCATGGCGTTTTGATGGCTCTAGCCTCTTGGCCGACCCTGCGGTTGTTGATAGTTTACTAGCCCATATTGGCTGGGAAAAAGTACGTTGGTTAAATCCTGTCATCTCACTCTCTTATGGTATGGAGTTAGATTTTGGCGGTATTGGCAAAGAATATGCGGTTGATAAAGTGTGGCAATTAGTGGTTGACCATACCAACGAGCCTGTACTAATTAACTTTGGCGGAGATTTGCGCGTGACAGGCGCGCGGCGTGATGGCTCACCGTGGCAAGTTGGCATCGAAAATCCTGAGCAACATAGCCAAACGCACGGCATTTTAGAAATTAGCCAAGGTGCATTAGCCACCAGTGGTGACAGCAAACGCTTTTTATTAAAAGATGGCATACGTTATAGCCATATTTTAAACCCCATGACTGGTTGGCCAATTACCGATGCGCCTCATTCGGTGACTGTCGCTGCGCCTACTTGCATAGAAGCAGGCATGATGGCCACTTTTGCCAGTTTGCAAGGTGAATTTGCCGAACAGTTTTTAGAGGCAATGGACACACCTCATTGGTGTATTAGGTAGCCCGTTTTGGTATATGACTTACCCCACTTAAATATATTATGGTAGTGTAGACATAGAAAACCTACACTTGGATTATCGTGAGTTTAGTGCCTCAATCCACGCTAGCGTTAATAGTTTTGCCATTATTTAAGAGAAAAAAATGAATATTACACTAATCCCTAATAACACACTCATCACTAATACTCCTGAAGAAGGGCGAGCCTTGGCGATTAAGATGTCCAGACTTATTATTAAAGCAACACAACCTGATGAAGCAGCTCGCAATAAAATGCGAGACGTTTATGCCAACGACCCAGCAATGCTTATTAGTATTGGTCAAGTTGTAGCTACAGAATTCTCTACCATAGCCGCCGCCAATAACTATTGGCGCAAATAGTATGTATGGTTGTGTATAAGTTGGCTTTTTCACTATTCAGGTACTACAAATATTCTATTAGTTTTTTTAAATTAAATAGTGTTGTACCTGAGTAGTTCTTTAATTCTTAATATTGGATTATTTATGATGGACA
>DDBM01000036.1 GCA_002333125.1 Moraxellaceae bacterium UBA2032
CTCATGCGACAGAGTCACGTTTGGGTCGCCGTGAAAAAATAAAAGACTGGTTTCCAGACTTCGACGAGTCCTATGCTTTTGAAGAGCTGGTCGCTGAGTTGGGTGCTGCTTTTATTTGCGCTCACTTCAATATTAAGGGCGATTATGACAATCATGCCAGCTATTTGCATAGTTGGCTGAAAATACTTAAAGGTGACAAATTCACGTTGTACCGTGCGGTAAAACTAGCCCAAGAAGCTGCTGATTGGCTTCTTGATCAACAAGTAGCACCTGCTTTGCAGGAAGCTGCTTGATAGTTTGATTTCTTAACCCTAAAACCCCGAAGCGTTTGCTTTGGGGTTTTTTTTGGAGGTGATGTATAGCTGTTTGTTTAATTTAGCATGCTAAACTTCTATCAGCCCTTCCTCATACTCTTCTTTGCCAATAGCCAACTCTCTCAGCAAGCCGACTTCCCAAGCTTTGCTGGTTGATTATTTGTTACTAGCGATGAAAATTATTGTTGAAAAACACTAATGGTGATGAGCCTCTATTTCTAGAAGACGAGACCTCGTACCGATATTAAATGACTATAGTCGTTTGTAGGCCAACTCGACAGCAAAATATCATGATGAAAGCTTTGGATAAATGCAAATATTGCTGTATCAAATAAATAGAGTACCCGTTGCAAACTAGAACAGCCATTTATATGTAATGGCATACTACACCTCATCATACCAATTGGATAAAAAACTAACTAACACAAATATACATACTACGAGTATGTGGTAGATTTATACATACAAGCACTCTCTGCAAAGTTTTCTGACTTTATTTTTTAGAATTAGTCCGACTAACCCTTGAGTGGAATACAGTGCAACTCCCCAAAATGAATATAAAAATCTATACGATATAGGTACTTACCTACAACAAGGCTGTAATAGCAAATGACAAAACTAGCAGTTATTCATATTAGCGACATTCACATCCACAACAAAAGTGATCAATGTTTAAGGCACGTTTCTAAAATTGCATCTGCATGCTTTTCTCTCGCACGAGATGCAGACGCATGTTTACTAACAATTACAGGAGATGTTGCATTTTCTGGATCTGTTGCTGAATACGAAGCAGCTCGTGATCTACTCATTCGCCCACTCGTTGATGCAATAAAACTTGAAACTGCACGTCCTGTATATATCTCCATAACACCAGGCAACCATGATTGCATGCTAAAGCCACACAATGAAGTTCGTGAAACACTCATCCAAGCAATTATTGAAAACCCATCCAAGGCTGAAGACAAAGACATGGTGGCTGCATGCACTCAGGTTCAGGACAATTTCTTCAATTTTGTTGATGATTTGCTTACTCCAAAACCAGAGATGCATTCAAAGTTGTTTTGGCAACAAGAGTTTCAAATTGGTGGAAAATATGTGCGCGTCTCTTCATTAAATGCGGCGTGGATGTCTAGGCTGCCAGAAAGTCAAGGACAGCTTGTTTATCCAATTAATCTTTTCGAAAGCCAATTGGCAACACCTGCATATTTACACCTCGCTCTCGTACATCATCCATTTAATTGGTATAGCCAATCGGCATATCACCAACTTCGGAAGCGTATTCGTCACAGTTGTACGGCTATACTTAGTGGCCATGAACATGTATCTAACGCTGGTAAGATTGACGAACAATTATCTGGAGCCTCATTATTTTTCGAGGCTCCAGCATTACAGCCTCATGAGAGAAATACCACAGCTGGATTTAGTATTCATCTCTTTGATTTAGATCAAAAGGATGTGACATCGCAGTCTTTTTCAATTAGCCCTACTAATACTCTAAAGATCGGCTCTTCAATTTCGCATAGCTGGAACGATGACAGCCTAATACATGGGGCACTAAATGTTTCCAATAATTTTGCGAACTTACTCAGCGATGCTGGAGGAAACTTCACTCATACCGCAAAAGAAAGACTTACTCTTGATGATGTCTTTGTATGGCCTGATGTTCGATATTTAGGAGATGATGAATTAGGAAAACAGCGTACCCATAGTGCACAAGAGATAATAGGGCAACTTAAGACTGGCAAGAAAATTATCATTTATGGTGATGAAAAGGCGGGTAAAACAACACTCATTTTTTGGTATTTTCGAGAGCTTATTGCACATGGGTTTGTTCCAGTTTATTTATCCGCTAGCGATTTGAATATTAAATCTGAAAATGACTCAAAGCGCAGAATTGATAAGGCGATAAGCGCGCAATATAGCAGCCCCGATAAGATCATGAGCTTTGCCCGTGAAAAACTTGTGCTTTTGGTTGATGATGTAGATCGCCTGAAATCTGGCTTGCATACACTTCCCTCTTTATTTTCTTATGCCGAGCGGCATTTCTCTAGCATATGTTTGACAGCTGCTAGCGGTTTCGAGGTTACCAATTTAGTATCAAGCGATGCTGCCAATGCATTGCTTTTTTTCAAAAATTTTGACTTGATGCGTTTCGGTTTAAAACTTCGACATAAATTAATTAAAAAATGGTGCACATTATCGGCTGTGCCTACCAAATCTGAACTCGATAAAAGAATAGATGAGGTTGAAACTATAGTGAATTCTGTTATTGGGAAGCAACTCGTACCTGAATATCCACTATATTTACTAATTCTGCTTCAAAGCGCAGAACAGCATAGACATGGGGAAATACAAAATAGTGGATTAAGTTTCTATTATCAATATTTGATTACAAAGAGCCTTGGTGAAGTTGGCGTAAAACCTACTGAGCTTGATGAGCACTTCAACTATTTATCAATATTTGCTTGGAAGTTCAAAGAAAAAGGCTCTAAAGAGCTAGATATGATTGATCTCACTGAAGTTAATGCGATGTTTTCAAAACGCTTTGTTACAGTTGACTTATCGGAGCGATTGGCATTATTAACAAGAGCGCGAGTATTTGCCAAGCATGGTGATAGTTACTCATTCGCCTATCCTTATATTTATTATTTTTTTATTGGTAGATATCTTGCCAAGAATATTGATAGACCAGATATTCGCGCATGGATTGAAGAATCTTGTAGAAAGCTCTATTTGAGAGATCGGGCAAACGCAATAATGTTTCTAAGCCATCACGTCGAGAACAGTTGGGTAATAGGTTTGATATGTCAAGTCTTGAGAGAGTGTTTCTCCGATAAGAGGCCTGTAGAATTAAATGAGGATACTGCCTTTTTAAATCAGCTTGTAGAGCAGTCGTCCCAATTGACTTTAATGTCAACTGATATAGACAAAAATCAATCGGATGTTCGTGAATTTAAAGATACTCTAGTTGATAGCATTAACCCTGAGGAAGAGTCCAATCAATATGATCTTCTTAGTATCACTGCCAAGTGGAATTTATTGCATAAAACAGCCGAAATTCTTGGCTTAATACTAAAAAATTATTATGGCTCTTTAGAGCGCCCACAAAAACAAGAAATGATTCGTGAGGTTTTTGATGGTCCCTTGCGAGCATTGCGCTTATGGTTAGATGAAATTGCAGCTGACATTCCTCGTTTTGTTCAAGAACTACAGTTGGCTGAACTGACTCAGGATAGCAATCTTACCCATGAGGCTGCTGAGCGGCGCGTGAATCGTCGTGTATTTAATATACTCGGTTGGGTAGCTACAGGGGTAATTGCATCTTCAGGCAGTTTTGTAGCATCAAATAAACTTCGAGAAGACATCGCTGTGGTTGTAGATGGACAACCTGACAATAATGCATATAGGTTGATTCAGGCCGCTAGTGTACTTTTGAAGCCCGGATCATTACCCCTAGCCCAAATAAGAAAACTTGCCGAAGACTTAGAGCGTAATCCATATGCTTTTGGTGTTTTGCAATCGCTTGGCTTTTCTCATATGTATATGTTTCATATGGATGAACCGCAAAAACAATCCTTATCAAGTATGCTGAAGATATCTCTTGGAGCAGTAAAATCCACCGATATAAAAAAATCTGCTCGAATGCTGAATTAACATTTTAAGATTTCTTACTATAGTGATAATTTGGGAGCACAACATTCATGCTAAATTTGTCGAAAAGCTTAGGACTTACGCAGA
>DDBM01000209.1 GCA_002333125.1 Moraxellaceae bacterium UBA2032
GGGCTGTGCCGCTTGAGCATGACTATTATGTTTAGGCTCTTTGCTAGGTACGCCGTACATTTCCATAATATCTAAAATAGGTTTAGACACACTTTTTGGGGTAATACCATTTGCCACATTAAAGGCAATTTGTTTGTTGCGGCGGCGGTCAGTTTCGGCAATGGCACGCTCCATTGAGCCTGTCATACGCTCAGCATACAAAATCGCTTTGCCATTTAAGTGACGTGCTGCGCGACCAATCGTTTGAATTAATGAACGCTCAGAGCGCAAAAAGCCTTCTTTGTCGGCATCTAAAATTGCCACTAACGACACTTCGGGCATATCCAAGCCTTCGCGCAACAAGTTAATGCCAATCAACACATCGAATACACCTAAACGTAAATCTCGAATAATTTCAATACGCTCAATGGTATCTATGTCTGAATGCAAATAACGCACTTTGACTTTATGCTCCGCCAAATAATCAGTTAAGTCTTCGGCCATTTTTTTGGTTAATGTTGTCACTAACACCCGTTCTTTTACCGCCACCCGTAAAGTAATTTCGGACATTAAGTCATCGACTTGCGTAAAGGCAGGACGAATCTCGATAACAGGATCAACCAACCCCGTTGGCCGCACGACTTGTTCAATGGCGATTGGGCAATGCTCTTTTTCGTAGTTAGCAGGTGTAGCTGATACAAAAATGGTTTGTGGGCTGATTTTTTCCCATTCTTCAAATTTCATGGGACGATTATCTAAGGCAGATGGCAATCTAAAACCATAATTAACTAAGTTTTCTTTACGCGCCCTATCACCTTTATACATTGCGCCAATTTGCGGCACAGAAACGTGCGATTCATCAATAATTAACAAGGCATCGGCTGGCACATAATCAAATAAAGTGGGAGGTGCTTCGCCTTCATTTCGACCCGATAAATGCCGTGAATAGTTTTCGATACCATTACAATAGCCTAACTGCTGCAACATTTCTAAATCATATTGGCAACGTTCTTTTAAACGTTGGGCTTCGATGAGTTTATTCTCGCTCATAAACCATGCTAAACGAGGCTCTAATTCAGCGCGAATGGTATCAATGGCTTTATTAATTTGCTCTCTAGGCGTGACATAATGACTTTTAGGATAGATCGTCACACGGGCAACTTTTTGAATAAGTGCACCTGTTAATGGATCAAAGTAGCTTATATTTTCAACTTCATCATCAAACAAACTCACCCGTACCGCGCGGTCATCCGACTCAGCAGGAAAGATATCAATCACCTCACCACGTACCCGATAAGTGCCACGACTAAAATCTAAATCATTACGTTGATACTGCATTTCGGCCAAACGCCTTAGCATGGCACGTTGGTCGATACGCTCGCCACGACTGATATGCAGCAACATTTTTAAGTAGGCTTCGGGGTCACCCAAACCATAAATGGCTGAGACACTGGCAATAATAATCGCATCACGTCGTTCTAATAAGGCTTTGGTGGCCGACAAACGCATTTGGTCAATATGTTCGTTAATCGCCGAGTCTTTTTCGATGTAAGTATCAGAGGCAGGCACATAGGCTTCGGGCTGATAATAATCATAAAACGACACAAAATACTCAACTGCATTATTAGGAAAAAAGGCTTTAAACTCACTGTATAACTGTGCCGCTAAGGTTTTGTTGTGCGCCATAATAATGGTTGGCCGTTGTAACTTGGCAATCACATTAGCCATGGTGAAGGTTTTGCCCGAACCCGTTACCCCCAACAACAATTGATGCTGATTACCCTGCAAAATGCTGTCACACAAAGCTTTAATGGCTGCGGGTTGGTCTCCAGCGGGCTGAAAACTGGTTTGTAATTGAAAAGCCTGTTTATGTTGCATTTAGGGTCTCTTATCTAAAGCGGTTTTGCTGTATTATCTACGCCTATTAACGACTTAGACAATGTAACGATACATTTTAGTTGATTGATTTGTGGCATTAGCGATGAGGACTCTAGTATTGCAAGGCAATATTTAGGGTCTACCCTGTTATTCTGTATTATTAACAAGATGAGGTTTACTCCGTGGAACTACGCTTATCTGACCGTGTATTAAGCATCAAACCATCCCCCACTTTAGCCGTGACCAACCGAGCCGCCGAACTAAAGGCCGCAGGTAAAGATATTATTGGCTTGGGTGCAGGCGAACCCGACTTTGATACCCCTGAGCATATCAAAGCGGCAGCTATTAAAGCCATCGAAAGCGGCTTTACTAAATATACGGCAGTTGATGGTACNNTCAGGCGGCAAACAAAGCTTTTTTAACTTAGCCTTAGCCTTTTTAAACAAAGGCGACGAAGTGATTATTCCTGCCCCTTATTGGGTATCTTACCCTGATATGGTGTTAATTGCTGATGCAACGCCTGTGTGTATCGAATGTCCACAATCACAAAATTATAAAATCACTGCCGCGCAATTAGACGCAGCGATTACCCCAAAAACTAAATTATTGGTGTTAAATTCGCCTTCTAACCCAACAGGCATGGTTTATACCAAAGAAGAATTGTTGGCGTTGGCTGAGGTATTGCGTAAGCACCCTCATGTTTGGGTTGCTACCGATGATATGTACGAACATATCATTTGGACAACAGAGCCTTTTGTAAACATCGTCACCGTTGCACCCGATTTATATGACCGCGCCTTAGTATTAAACGGTGTGTCTAAAGCCTATGCCATGACAGGCTGGCGTATTGGTTATGCCGCTGGCCCTGCCAAAGTGATTGGCGCAATGAAAAACGTGCAATCTCAATCAACCTCTAATCCTGCGTCTATTTCGCAAGTCGCGGCCGAAGCTGCTTTAAATGGCGACCAAGACGTATTAAAGCCCATGGTAGCTGCATTTAAAGAACGTCACGATTATGTGGTGGCTGCTTTAAACGCAATCGAAGGCGTGTCTTGTTCGGCTGCTGACGGCGCGTTTTATGCCTTTGCTAATGTAGAGGGCGCAATTGCCAAAATGGGTTTAAAAAACGACCTCGAATTTTCGGAAGTTTTATTAAATACTGTTGGTGTAGCCGTTGTACCGGGGTCGGCTTTTGGTTTAGATGGTCATATGCGTATTTCGTATGCAACTAGCCAAAAAGTATTAGAAGATGCGATTTCTCGTATCAAAAAAGCGATTATGGGTTAATTAATCCACCATAACCCTCCTTCAACAAAGGAGGGTTATACTCTTTTTAGAAGAAAGATGCTTTAAAAAGCAAAAAATGCTTATAAAACAAACAACAAAACACCAACAGCGCAATAATTAAGCAAAAAGAAAAACTCGCACTTGACCTTATAAAAAAATCCGCTATTATACCGCCACACCAAATGATGTTCCCCAATAGCTCAGTTGGTAGAGCAACGGACTGTTAATCCGTGTGTCCCTGGTTCGAGTCCAGGTTGGGGAGCCATATATAGTTCTAAGGTGTTCAGCCTAGAACAAGAAAGCCTGTAGTCTCAACGATTACGGGCTTTTTTATTGTCTGTAGTATTCATTATGGATATTGAAAGCTAGAAAAAAAGGGGATACTTTTACAAAACTGTAAAAAGAGATACCCCCATTACCCCTAAAAATCGCAAGGTAATACCATTCCTCAGAATTAAATTATTTTTAGCCTGTATGTGGCACAGCGAAATACAGAAAAAACAATGTTTTAAGCAAGTAATCCCGTGTTGCACTGCACTTCACACGGGCTACCTATGGTAACTTATTTTTACAGATTGGTATAACTACAGACAGCGAAGCGCGGACAGCTAATGGTGGCGGTGTATATTTATTAGTCAAACCAAACAGCCTTAAATACTGGCGCATGAAGCACCGTTTTAAGTGTGTACAAAAGTCTCCTTTTGCATTGAGAGTCTATTGTAAATTTAGCACACATCATACAGCACCCTAAAAATTCAGTGAACATAAAAATCTTTTTAAAAAGAATACTAACCTCAAATTTTATCTATCAAAAACAGTAAAAAACCAAATAATTACATCAAAAAACCGCTTTAAAAGACTGTATTTTATACAATATCTGTCAATCACAAAAACCTACCGCAAATTATCATCTAAATTTTTTACCTAAAATTGCTGCATTATTTTTATTTTAGTGTACACTTGTACACAATAAGCAGCTTTCTAGTGGTTGCTTCTTTTTGCCAAAACTTTTTATAGGATATCAACGCCATGAGTTCATTAGCACAAAGTCGTACCCCTAGTAATTCTGCCTTAGTATTTGCAAGTTTACCCGCTAGTCTCTCTTCAAAAAAGCGACAACAGCGTCAGTCTTTATCATTAGTCCCCACTAAAACTCCCGTTGTTGACACTTCTCCAATCGTTAACACCAAAGCCATTGTTCATGAGGGCTTGCAAGGTCCAGATTCTGTTTTAATGAAAAAACAAGCAGGATTTGTTGAGCGCATGATGGATTATTACTTTCGCCTAGAAATTGGTGGCTGGGAAAACTTGCCTAAACAACCCTCTTTACTCATTGGAGTTCACTCGGGCGGCCCTTTGACGATGGATGCGTGGACCATTTGCTACGCATGGTGGAGACAGTTTCAAGGAAAACGTACTCTACACGCCACCGCTCACGATGTATTAATGAACACACCCAAATTAGGTAGCTATTTTCGGCGCATGGGGGTTATTAGCCCTACTCGCGAAAATATTCAAGCCGCCTTTGCTCAAGGAGATGATGTTATTTTGTGGCCTGGTGGTGAAAAAGATGCTTTTCGTAGTTGGTCAAAACGTGACACAGCCGTACTAGGTGGCCGAACAGGTTTTATTCGTTTAGCGATTCGCTCAGGTGTGCCGATTGTACCTGTAGCAACTATTGGTGGCCATGATACTTTGTTTGTGCTTTCTGAGGGTCGAGGCTTGGCCAAGTTATTAAACTTAAAAAAATACTTACGCTCCGAAGTTGCACCCATTACCCTAAGTTGGCCTTTGGGTATTGCGCTTCATGTGACACCGTTACAGCATTTTCCTTTACCAACCAAGATTCGTACTGAGTTTCTTGAGCCTATTTATTTTGATGCTGACCCTGCTATGGCAGATAATCAAGCGTATGTTGAACGTATGTATCTTGAAGTTGAACAGCGTATTCAGGCGGGGATGAATGCCTTAGCAAAAAAACGTAAGTTTATGATTTTTGGTTAGTAAGTACTAATGCAGAAATTTATTAGTTTTTTATGAATGGTCTATGCTTAATGATGATAGTTAATTGATCATACGGATGGTGTACCATGAAATATGTATCCCCTTTAAGCTCTGAAATAGAATCCATGCTTCACGAAGCGGTCAGTGGTTGCCCACATCAACGAGTGAGACAACGCGCACAAGCAATTCTTTGGAGTGCCATGGGTTATTCAAGACGTGATATTGCTGACCTGTCATTTGTTGTCCCTATTGTGATATCACATTGGTTTAACCATTGGGAAAAAGCAGGTTTATCAGGTTTATATGATGCTCCCCGTAGTGGCCGCCCACCGATTTATACGGCAGTTGACGGTGCTCATTTAAAATCATTTATTGATGACTCCCCCCAACAATTACGACAAGCACACTCTCAGTTGATAGCGTTGACAGGAAAATCATCCAGTTTGGATACAGCGAAGAGACTGTTAAAAAAAACACCAATTACTGTTGGAAACGCTGTCGTTGCACGGTAGGCAAAGAGCCTGATGCTCAAGTGTTTGCTGAAGAACACACGGTATTGGCGACCCTGAATAGCTCAGAAGCCAAGGCCAAGGGATGGGAGTTGTACTATTTTGATGAGTCTGGATTCAGTCTACATCCCGTTGTTCCTTATGCATGGCAACCAAAAGGTCAAACCATACGAATCCCTAGCACCGCTAGTCCGCGCTTGAATGTCTTGGGCTTTTTCAGCAAAACACAGCCTGCTTTTTTTCAGCAGACCGAAAAAACAGTCAATAGTCAGACAGTTATTGCCGCCTTCAATGCCTTTGTTGAACAAAAAAATGATGAAAAAACATGGCGCATAGTGGTCATGGACAACGCCTCTATCCATCACAGTCGAGCATTTCAAGATTGTATCAAAGACTGGATGCTAAAACGTGTATGGATACATTATTTACCTGCGTACTGTCCTGAGTTAAATCTGATTGAAATCTTGTGGCGACACATCAAATACCAATGGTTACCATTAACCTCATACACTAACTTCTCAACACTCAGAGAAAATGTCACTTACATCCTGCAAAATATAGGTAAAAAATATAAATTAAATTTTGCTTAGGTACTTATCTGTTTATATAGTCAGATGATTAGGGGGCAAAAAATTGCCCCCATGTCACTATTATTTTTCGATAATAGCCACTACGCCTTGACCGCCTGCCGCACAAATCGACACTAAACCACGACCACTGCCCTTTTCGTTAAGTAATTTAGCTAAAGTAGCAATAATACGGCCACCTGTTGCTGCAAAAGGATGACCTGCTGCCAACGAAGAACCATTGACGTTTAATTTGCTACGGTCAATGCTGCCCAACGCTTTTTTCAAGCCTAAACGCTCTTTACAAAACTTAGGGTCTTCCCACGATTTTAAGGTCGATAAAACCTGTGAGGCAAAGGCTTCATGGATTTCATAAAAATCAAAATCTTGTAATTTAATGCCTGCACGCTCCAACATACGTGGAACAGCATAAGCAGGTGCCATTAACAAGCCTTCTTTTTGATGTACAAAGTCAACTGCTGCGACTTCACTAAAGGTCAAATAAGCCAATACAGGTAAGCCACGCTCTGCTGCCCACTCTTCTGAGGCCAATAACACAACGGACGCGCCATCTGTTAACGGTGTGGAGTTAGCGGGTGTCATGGTAGCTGCTTCGCCTTTACCAAAACAGGTTTTTAAGGTGGCTAATTTTTCTAAAGAAATATCGCCGCGCATATTGTTATCGCGTTTTAAACCCTGAAACGGCGTAACTAAATCATCAAAAAAACCACGCTCATAAGCTGCAGCCATATTTTTATGGCTGTTATAAGCTAACTGGTCTTGGTCAGCACGAGAAATACCCCACTCTAATGCGGTAACAGCGGCATGGTCGCCCATCGCCATGCCTGTACGTGGCTCACCATTTTTTGGCTGTTCTGGTGCAAAATGCTTAGGACGAATTTTTAAGGCTGCTTTTAAACGGTCTTGATTGGTTTTGGCACGATTGATTTCGAGCAAAATTTTACGCAAGTCGTCATTAATCGCTAAAGGTGCATCACTGGTTGTGTCTACACCACCTGCAATACCACTCTCAATTTGACCTAAAGCAATTTTGTTAGCNNGGTTGTAGGGGCTAATTTAGTGTTAAGTACACATTCACGGGTTAAGTTAAAGTCACGGCTATGCTTTAATACCGCACCTGCAACCACTTCGCCAATGCGTAAGCCTTGTAAATTAAAACGGTCAACTAAGCCATTTAATGCGGCTGTGAGCATATCTGTATTAGAGACGTTGGCATAAGCACCGTTAGAACGGGCAAAAGGAATACGGTTACCGCCAATAATGGCAACGCGACGTACTGTAGTCATATCATCCTCCAAAATATCATGTGGTTATCAACATTACTTTAAGACTTGTGCAGTTATTGCGGTGCAATACCTAAGCCCTGACCTAAAGCTTATGTTGCTAATGGTGTCAAGTTAACAGATACCGTGTAAATTACATTGGCATTTGCGCGGCCTGTCTTCTGCTACAAGGCGAATGTTATCACGAAGGGCTTTTGTTAGTCTTACTATAAGAAAAATGGGTAGTATTGACGACAACGATTTTGTGTTCGAAAAACGTGCTAATTTCGATAAAATGCGTAAGTCATATTTTTTTTAAGCCGTTGTTAAACAAAGTCACTCGCTATCAAGGTATTTTTGTTCTAGTCTTGCGCCCGTAATTTTTTGTTCCACTTGCTTTATCGAAGGAATACTTCATGAATGACCGTTATCAAGTTTTTGCTAACTCACCTGTTGGCCGTTTATTAATTCGCAACTTGGGTTTGCCAGCACCACTGGTATTAGAGCGTTTTGATGCCAATAAGCCTGTGGTTAGTGGTGCGGTATTATTGGGTGCTGCCCCCAATGCCGAATTAGTTGCCCCAATTGCGCGGGTGTTAAAAAACATTCATGCAGAGACTTACGCAGGCAATCAAGACTTTATTCACCAAACCGCTGCCGCAGATTCGGGCTTATCTTTGCGTACTCATAATATAGAAGATAAAGAGTTTAAATTTAAAGCCTTTGTGTTTGATGCGTCTGGCATTCAAAACAGCGAACAACTTGTCGAAGTGTATAACTTCTTTCATCCGATTGCGCGTCAATTACAAAACTGTGGCCGTGTGGTTATTTTAGGCCGCACCCCCGAAAGCTGTACCAATCCTAAACAAGCCACAGCTCAACGCGCCTTAGAAGGTTTTGTACGCTCTATTGCTAAAGAGTTCAAAAAAGCCTGTACTGCTCAACTTATTTATGTTGCTCCTAAAGCCGAAGACCAAATCGAATCGTCGTTACGTTTCTTTATTTCGGCTAAATCGGCTTATGTATCGGCACAAGTGGTACGTATCGAAGCCAATGCAACACAAGTTAACATCGATTGGAAAAAGCCTTTAGCGGGCAAAACTGCCTTAGTCACAGGCGCAAGTCGTGGTATTGGTGAAGCGATTGCCGATGTATTAGCGCGTGATGGCGCACACGTCATTTGTTTAGACATTCCTGCTCAAGAAGCCGACTTGCAACGTGTGGCAGGCCGTATTGGTGGTTCGGTTTTGGGTTTAGACATTACCGCAGCAGATGCCCCACAAAAAATCGTTGATTTTTGCAAAGCCAAAGGTTTGGACATTATTGTGCATAACGCGGGCGTTACCCGTGACAAAACCCTTGCTAATATGACACCACAACAATGGAACTTGGTGATGAACATTAATTTGTCGAGCGAAGAACGCATTAACGATGCGTTATTAGCTAACGATGTTATCAATACCAATGGCCGTGTTGTTTGCGTATCTTCTATTAGTGGTATTGCTGGCAATATGGGTCAAAGTAACTACGGTATGTCTAAAGCAGGTGTGATTGGTATGGTTCAATCCATGTCAGCCGTGTTTAGAGAGAAAAACATCACCATCAATGCCGTTGCACCCGGTTTTATTGAAACTCAAATGACGGCTGCTATTCCTTTTGCGATTCGTGAAGCAGGTCGCCGCATGAACTCTATGTCGCAAGGTGGTTTGCCTGTTGACGTGGCCGAAGCGATTTCATGGTATGCCAGCCCTGCTTCCGCAGGCGTAATGGGTAATATTGTGCGTGTTTGTGGTCAAAGTTTGATTGGGGCGTAATGTTCCTCCCCCTAATTTAGGGGGAGGCTAGGTGGGGGTCTAAACAAATAAACCTCACCCTAACCCTCTCCTCATAGGAGAGGGAACTATCTTTTTATATATTAAAGGGGAATAAACTCATGCCTAGCCGTAATTTAAGTCACCTGCCTTCTAGCTTTGCTATGTACCCCAAAGTCTTAGCCAATAGCTTTAAAAAGAAAAATTTATCTGCTTTACCTAATTTAACTTTAACTTTAAATGCCACTAGCATCGACCGTAAACATTTAGCGGCTTACAACACCGTGTGTGGTTTTACTCAAAGTGATATTTTGCCTGCCACTTATTTACATATGTTGGTAATGCCTTTACAAATGGCCTTAATGGTAGAAGAAGACTTTCCTTTTCCTATGCTGGGCTTGGTGCATATTGCCAACAAAATCACCCAGTATCGCCCTGTAAATGCCTGTGAAAAAGTAAATATTACGTGTCGTTTTGGTGATTTAAAGCCACACGACAAAGGCCAACAGTTTGCGTTATTGGCCGATGTATATGTAGGCAATGAATTGATTTGGTCAGAAGAAACGATTTATTTATTCCGTCAAGCAACGGCCAAAAGCGAAACCAAACCTGAAGCGGAAAAACCTAAAGCCGCAACACCAATTTTTAATGCTTTATGGTCGATACCTGCGGATATTGGTCGTCGTTATGCGAAGGTATCGGGCGATAGCAACCCGATTCATTTGTACAACACTACCGCTAAATTATTTGGCTTTCCTCGTGCTATTGCGCATGGTATGTGGACAAAAGCCAAATGTTTAAGCATGTATGAAGGCCGTTTATCCAATGCCTTTGTGTTAGATGTACAATTTAAATTGCCTGTTTTGTTGCCTGCCAAAGTGGGCTTTCAATCAACAGTTAATAGCAAAGTCGAAACCCATTTTGCGGTGTTTGATGCCAAATCGGGCAAACCTCATGTAGCAGGTATGATTAAATCGCTTTAGAGTAAAATGGCGCATTGGGATAAACTAATGCGCCTTTGTTTTATTTCCAAGTCCATAAAGACTTTTCGGGCTTACTAATTGTTAATGTTGACTTTTTTAGCATCATACCAACTTCACCATTGCTAAAACCGATTGCACCACCATAATTAGCTCGTAAAATAAACGTGATATTTTTATCTGTTAGAATATTTATAGGGTAAGGCTCACGACTACTATTCATATTTGCTAAATCAGGACGAGCATAAACTCCGCCTCCCCATTGCCATAAACGCCCTTTATCATCAAGTGCTAGCGACCGAGAAACTTGTGTTACATGACCAATATTTTTGACCTTGACAAATTCTTTTTTACTATTAAATGTACCATCCCCTAACTCGCCACTCATGTTTTTACCTTGTGCATAGACAAAACCATCTCGTGCCAATATGTATATATTGGAGTGAGATAACGCTATATCCGCAATAGTAATTTTGGGATTTGGTAAAAGTGTACTTATAGAAACAGGCATGTCTGATTTAGATATAGAGCCATCAACAGATAAATACTTCCACACAAATCCTTTGCCGTCTTTTGTTAGCACAGCACTGTCAAATGAGGTTGCAACCACTTTTACAACCTTTTCATTTTCATAAACCACTGTTGGCATTCTTTTTATGTCTTTGTTATCTTGTACGTTATTTAATATATGAGCATTACTCCCCCACCCCCACACACGTCCCTGCTTATCTAACGCCAACGAAAAACTACTACCAGCCCCTATACTCACCACATCCTTTAAATCAGGGATTTTTTTTGGGGCTTTCTGAAAGGCTCTATAATAATTAGGCTCAATATGGCCATCCTCCTTATAACCTAACTGTCCTTTTTCATTATTTCCCCAACTCCATACCGTGCCGTCTTTACGCAACGCCAATACATGACGGCCACCTACCGCCACTTCAATAAAATTCGTCATGTTAGGAATTATTCGTGGCTCTTTTGCATCTTCATTGTAATCACCCCGTCCCAATTCGCCAGAGCTTCCACTCCCCCAACTCCACACTGTCCCATCCTCTTTAACTCCAATCGCAAAACTGTTCCCTAATGCCAAACGCTTAGGCTGTGTGTTTATGGGTAAGGGTTGCTCAAAGGGGCGCGTGTCGCCCCTATCAACCAACAAACCACCTAAATTAGGGGTTGTGCTGGGTAATAAATAACTACACGACGCTAACGACAGCGATAACGCAAGGTAAGCCAAATAACGCATTTTTTTATCCTTTTAAGGGTTTTATTTTTAAACTCACATTACGTCATTATCAATAAAATACAAGCAAGCACGCATGTGCTAACATCGCTTTATCTCATTCTTTGACGAGAACAACAACATGTCTTATGCCATTCAAGGCTTTTTTGAACCGCAATTTCAACACGTTATTGATGTTTTTTTAGCGCAGCTTCCTCAAGAGCCGCGTATGGGTGGCGCAGCCTTAACCGTTTATCATCACAACAAAAAAGTGGTCGATGTATGGGCAGGCGTGTCTAATACCGAGGGCAAAGCATGGCAAGCCGATAGCATGAGCATTAGCTACTCCACCACCAAAGGCGTTTTAAGCACTTTGGCGCATATTTTGGTAGATGAAGGCTTGCTTAGTTATGACCGCCCCATTGCCGATTATTGGCCAGCCTTTGCACAAAACGGCAAACACGGCATTACCTTGCGTCATGTGCTAACCCACGAAGCTGGCTTATACCATTTACGCAGTATGATTAACGATGCACGCGAAATGCTCGACTGGCCACACATGTTACAGATGATAGAGCAAGCCAAACCACTACATGCCGCAGGCGCACGNNAATCAAATTATTGGTGCGCCACGCTACAAAGCCAACAAAGCACCACCTAGCAAAATAGCCGAGCTTCAACAAAAAATTGCCGACAAAGCCTTACGTTTAACAGGTTTTGACCCCAACACTGCCACCGAAGCCTTAATTCCTAAAGGTATGAGTCGTTTTTATTTAGACGAACACGAGAGCCTTAAAGCTTGTATTGCAGGTGCAGGTGGTGTGTTTACGGCACGTTCTTTAGCCAAAATTTATGCGGTATTGGCTAACAATGGCGAGCTTGATGGGGTACGTTTGTTATCCAGCGGTGCATTAAAGCAAATCGTCAAAGTCTATAATCATCAACGCGGCGATGTTGTGCCTATGCCGATGAACTGGCGTTTAGGTTATCACCGTGTATTTACCACTTGGCCACGTACGCCACACGCCTTTGGTCATTTTGGTTATGGTGGGTCGGGCGCATGGGCAGACCCGTCACGGCATTTGGCGGTTGGTTATATTGTTAATACAGGCAGTGGTTCGCCATTTGCTGACTTGCGTTTATGGCGTATTAATACCGCGATTATTCAAGCGGTTGAACGGTTAGGTTAAACATTTACTTTGTAGCTTAATGCCAACTCATCACCACATACACCACGAATCCCCCAACAATGTTTGGTGGTTTCGGTAAGGGTAATTTCGACATCTTGCGGCACAATGCCAACGTCACGCTCAATATAACTAAACAGCAAACGAATCAATGATTTTTTTGCTTCAATCGAACGGCCTTCAAACAGTGATATTTCAATAATGACGTAGTTTTGGCTTCTATCATTGGGATAAATAAAGTCGATAGGCTCTAACGCTATAAATCGTTGAAATTTTTTGTCTACAGGATAGGCAAGCGCATCAACAACTGCTTGATGAATAGCTAATGACAAAGCTTGTTTATGTTGATTTAGGGTACTAACAAGTCCATAAATTTTGATTTGTGCCATGTGGTCATCTCAACAAAAAGCACAGAAAATATGGGTAAACTTTTTGTTTACCCATCAGCGGTTAAACGGGCATCGTTAATGCAACACTCGACACAATTACCCCGTTATTATCGGCATAAATATATTCGCCGTTTTCGATGGTAGCACCGCCTAAAAACAAGGTTAAGCCCACCTCGCCCACGCCTTTACGCACACTTTTGAGTGGCATAGGAGCTAAGGCTTGTACACCTAAATCAAGTTTTGCTAATGCGTCAACATCACGCACACAACCGTAAATAATTACCCCTTCCCAACCGTATTTAACCGCGCTGTCACCAATCATATCGCCCAATAAAGCACACCGTAACGAACCGCCACCATCAACCACCAACACCTTACCTGTACCAGCGGTGGCTAATAATTCTTTTACGCGAGAGTTATCTTCAAAACACTTTACCGTGACCACTTGGCCACCAAAACTGCTACGGCCACCAAAGNNGGGGTTACATAATCAACCACAATGGTCTCCTTTTAGAGTGGATTAAACATTCAACGACATAATTTCATCGTAATAATAAAAATGCGGATTATCTTCTGGCACATCTTGTTGAGCGATAGCCACCATTGCTTTTGCCACACTTGCCCCTTGAATCGGCTGAATGGCACGTAAACCACCGCGTAAAAAAGGGCTAATTAGCGGAATAAGTCTTACCGCTAAACTTTCGCCTAAACGGTTTTCGGTACGCTCACCCAACAATAACGAAGGTCGTAAAATACTTAAACGCGAAAAGTTGAGTGCGGTAATATCTTTTTCGAGTAAGCCTTTGACGCGGCTATAAAAAACTAAGGATTTAGGAAAAGCACCCAACGAAGAAATAAGCAAAAAATGCTGACAACCATTTTGCTTTAAGGTGTGGGCGAATTCAAAATTATAGGTGTAATCCACTTTATGAAA
>DDBM01000185.1:0-2653 GCA_002333125.1 Moraxellaceae bacterium UBA2032
TATTTAATTATTGATATGCCGCCGGGAACAGGCGATATTCAACTGACTTTATCGCAACGTATTCCTGTGGTTGGCTCGGTGATTGTAACCACACCGCAAGATATAGCCTTATTAGATGCCAAAAAAGGCATAGAAATGTTTAGAAAAGTAAATATTCGCGTCTTAGGTGTGGTCGAAAATATGTCGCTGCATATTTGCTCAAATTGTGGTCATGCAGACGCGATTTTTGGTGCAGGCGGCGGTGAACGCATTGCAAAAGACTATCAAACTGAACTTTTAGGCCAGTTGCCGCTAGATAAAGCCATTAGAGAACAAACCGACGCAGGAAAACCCACCGTTTTAGCTGAGCCTCATGGCAAAATTAGTGAAATGTACACCGAAATAGCGCGTAAAATTGCCGCTAAATTAGCCTTAGAAGACAGTGTTCCCCGTAATCGTATTATGGCATTTTTTGGAAAGTAAAATCTTATGAGTATTAAATCAGACAAGTGGATTAAACGTATGGCCGCAGAACACGGCATGATTAGCCCCTTTGAAGCCAATCAAGTGCGTATGAAAGATGGCGAGAAAATCATTTCGTATGGCGTATCTAGCTATGGTTATGATGTGCGTTGTGCGCGTGAGTTTAAAGTGTTTACCAATGTTTATTCCGCCACCGTTGACCCCAAAAACTTTGACGAAAAAAGCTTTGTGGATATTGTCGATGACGTGTGTATTATTCCGCCCAACTCGTTTGCTTTAGCGCGTACCGTTGAATTATTTAAAATTCCGCGTAATGTATTGACGATTTGTTTAGGAAAATCGACCTATGCGCGTTGTGGCATTATTGTGAATGTCACACCTTTAGAGCCTGAATGGGAAGGCCATGTGACCTTAGAGTTTTCTAATACCACTAATTTACCTGCCAAAATTTATGCCAATGAAGGCGTAGCACAAATGCTGTTTTTTGAATCGGACGAAGAATGTGAAACGTCTTACAAAGACAGAGGTGGTAAATATCAAGGGCAATTAGGTGTTACCTTGCCTAAAGCCTAATCTAAAAGACTTCGACTTCGCTCAGTCAGCGCGAAAGCGTACCCTGAGCGGAGTCGAAGGGCGTTTCTAAAATATTTATTTTAAAAGCAACCCTAAAAACGTAACTAAACCCTTCATATTGTCAGTGTTTATTAACGCTTTCATCAAACTGTCATATAAAAGACACGTTTCTGTCATCTTCAAACCTAATAATCGCCACCAAGTTAGAGACTTGAAAATAAGTTCAAGTCTTGAGTTGTTGTAGTGATTAATTTTTAAACTAGGTCTGAGGAGACTCACCCCATGAAACGTAATCTTATTGCTTTAGCTGTTGCTGCTGCCTTTATTGCTCCTGTTGCTAATGCAGCACCAAAAGTTTATGGCAAAATTAATATTTCCGCAGAATCCATGAAGGCTGAGACAGGTGGTGTTAGCACAGAAAAAACTCAAATGACCTCAAATGCCTCACGTTTTGGTGTTAAAGGAGAAGACGAGTTAACTGCCAATCTGAGTGCTATTTACGGTATTGAATGGGAAGTGACTGCTGAAGGTGATGGCACAGACTTAGGTCAACGTAACCGCTTTTTAGGTTTAAAGCACCAATCACTTGGTACAGTTAAAATGGGTCGCTTTGATAGCTACTTAAAAGAAGCTCAAGGTAAAGTCGATTTATTTAATGATTATGCTGGCGACATGAAATATACCATCGCTGCCGAAAATCGTTTAAATAATGTGTTGGCGTATGAATCGCCCAAATTTATGAACACTGAATTTAATGTGATGGCACAAACTCAAGATGCCGCATCTGCGGGTACATCTTTGTCGATTGTTCATAACAATGATGAGTTAGGCTTATATTTGGCGTTAGCAATGGATAGCAATGTTGATGGGAAAGCATCCACAATTACTGCTGGTGAGTTAGATACGATGCGTTTGGTTGCTTCTTACAAAGTAGCAGATTTAACCTTGAATGCGTTGTATAACACAACCGAAAATACAGTCAAAAAGGAAGAGGAAACAGCGTATCTAGTTGGTGCTGCCTATAAAATGGGCGATGTTGAGTTAAAAGCACAGTATAGCGTTGCTGATAACGACACCAACAACCTAACTAACGGCAAAACATCACAAAAAACTTTAACATCGGTTGGTGCTGATTACAAACTGAGCTCTAAAGCTAAAGTATTTGGTTGGTACAGCATGAAAGAGCAAACTAAAGTTGGTTCTACAACTGATACAACAGAAGACACATTAGGCGTAGGCATAGAACACAAGTTCTAATTAACACAAAGGAAGGCTGTATTTAAGGCAAAGGATGGCCTAAACAAGGACGTTTAACTTTTTAAGACTGACGCGGTTATCGCTTATNNAAAACCCACATCATGTGGGTTTTTTATTTTATTGAGCCAAAACGCTTGTCCTGATAGAATCCGCGTCATTCCTTTTTTTGTTGGGACTTACGCGGTTATCGCTTATTTGTTCGCATTTCAACCGTTTTCAACGGCCTTATGCTCGCAAAACGCACTAATTGCGGTGCAATGCGTAAGTCTTCATCGCATAATCAGTCTAGGTTTTTCATGACTAAGTATATTTTTGTCACTGGCGGTGTTGTTTCTTCACTTGGTAAGGGCATTTCTGCCGC
>DDBM01000185.1:2681-6044 GCA_002333125.1 Moraxellaceae bacterium UBA2032
TATTACGAGCGTTTTTTACGTCGCTCCAAAATGACCCAAAATAATAACTTTACCAGTGGTCGCATCTACTTAGATGTCATTCAAAAAGAACGTCGTGGCGATTATTTGGGAGCAACCGTCCAAGTTATTCCTCATATTACCGATATGATTAAAGAGCGAATTCGTCAAGGTTCTAAAGGCTACGATATTGCTATTATCGAAATTGGTGGCACGGCAGGCGACATCGAAGCCATGCCGTTTATGGAAGCAGTACGCCAAATGCGTGTTGAGTTAGGCTTTCAAGGTTCGTTATTAATGCACTTAACCTTAGTGCCTTATATTGCCTCCGCAGGCGAAACTAAAACTAAGCCCACACAACACTCGGTTAAAGAATTACGCTCGATTGGATTGCTACCCGATATTTTAATTTGCCGCTCAGACCATACGATTCCTGAAGAGTCGCGCCAAAAAATTGCCAACTCAACTAATGTAGAATCACGCGCGGTTATTTTGGCCGAAGATGCCCAAAGTATTTACCAAATTCCACGCAAGTTTAGCGAACAGGGTTTAGATGACTTTGTATTAGAGCGTTTTGGTTGGAAGTGTTTACCTGCCGATTTAAGCGATTGGGATGCAGTGGTTGAAGGTGTTTTGCACCCTAAACAACAAGTAACTATAGCCATGGTTGGTAAATATGTCGAATTGCCAGATGCCTACAAATCACTTAACGAAGCCTTATTACACGCTGGGATTCAACATCATACTAAAGTTAAAATTGACTATGTGGATGCTGAGTCTTTAGAAGAACAAGGCGTGAGGCGTTTAGCCTCTGCTGATGCGATTTTAGTTCCCGGTGGTTTTGGTGATAGGGGCACAGAAGGCAAAATTTTAGCGATTAAATATGCCCGAGAAAACAAAGTACCCTATTTAGGTATTTGTTTGGGTATGCAGTTGGCCGTAATTGAATATGCGCGTCATGTGGCCAAATTGGCAGGTGCATACTCTACCGAATTTACCAAACAGCCCCATTTTCAACATCCTGTCATTGGTTTAATTACCGAATGGATTAACGAAAACGGTGAGTTAGAAACTCGTACCGAAGATTCTAATTTAGGTGGTACGATGCGCTTAGGTGCACAACCGTGTCATTTACAAGCAGATACTAAAGCACACCAAATTTATGGCCAAGACACTATTATTGAACGTCACCGCCACCGTTTTGAGGTTAACAATCAATATGTTGACCGACTTATCGAAGCAGGATTAATTGTATCTGGTCGTAGTGCCGATATGAGCTTAGTCGAAATGATTGAGATTGCCGACCATCCGTGGTTTGTCGCGTGTCAATTTCACCCCGAATTTACTAGCTCACCGCGTGGTGGCCATCCATTATTTAGTAGTTTTATTACAGCCGCTATTAAAGCTAAAAAATAACTGATAAATAAGTGATGGTTGAGCGTTGTCGAAACCACACCGACTACGCTCAGTGGACGTTTAAAAAAATAATTGAGTGCATAAACATGAGTCAAAAAATAATTCAGCTTAATAAAATACAAATGGGTAATGATTTACCGTTTGTACTCTTTGGCGGCATGAACGTTTTAGAATCACGCGATATGGCAATGCGTATTTGCGAAAGCTATGTCAACGTAACCCAAAAACTCGGTATTCCTTACGTTTTTAAAGCCTCTTTTGATAAAGCCAACCGCTCATCTATTAACTCTTATCGTGGGCCTGGCCTAGACGAAGGGCTTAAAATTTTTCAAGAAATTAAAAGCCAATTTAACGTACCTATTATTACTGACGTACACGAACCATATCAGGCACAAGCAGTAGCCGACGTGTGTGACATTATTCAACTGCCAGCTTTTTTATCGCGTCAAACCGATTTAGTCGCAGCAATGGCCAAAACAGGCGCAATTATCAACATTAAAAAAGCCCAGTTTTTAGCGCCACAAGAAATGAAACACATTTTGCAAAAGTGTAACGAAGCAGGTAACGACAAACTCATTTTGTGTGAGCGTGGCAGTAGTTTTGGTTACAACAACTTAGTGGTTGATATGTTGGGCTTTGGCACGATGAAAGACATGGGTTATCCGGTCTTTTTTGATGTAACTCACGCCTTACAAATGCCCGGTGGTTTGCCTAATGCCGCAGGAGGTCGTCGCGCCCAAGTCACTGAGTTGGCGCGTGCAGGCATGGCCGTTGGTTTGGCAGGTTTGTTTTTAGAAGCGCATCCCGAACCCGAAAATGCTAAATGTGATGGGCCTTGTGCCTTACGTTTATCGCAACTAGAAGGCTTTTTAAGTCAAATTAAAGCGATTGATGACTTAGTAAAAAACTTTCCCGTACTAGATACCCATTAAAGGAGCTTTGATAATGAGCCAAATTATTGATATTCGCGCCCGTGAGATTTTAGATTCTCGTGGTAATCCGACCATCGAAGCCGATGTATTTTTAGAGTCTGGTGTAATGGGACGCGGTTGCGCGCCGAGTGGTGCATCTACAGGCTCGCGTGAAGCCTTAGAATTACGTGACAAAGATGCCAAACGCTATTTAGGTAAAGGCGTATTAAAAGCAGTTGCTAATGTTAATACCCAAATTCGTGAGTTATTAGTCGGACGCTCGGTNNACCGTTGATATTCAAGAATTTATGATTGAGCCTGTTGGCTTTAGCTCCTTTGCTGATGCCTTACGTTGTGGTGCAGAAGTATTTCATGCACTCAAAAGCGTATTAAAAGCACAAGGCTTAAATACCAATGTGGGTGACGAAGGCGGCTTTGCCCCTAATTTACGAACCAACGAAGAAGCCTTACAAATCATTATGCAAGCAATCGACAAAGCGGGCTACAAAGCAGGCGAAAACGTCATGTTAGCCTTAGATTGTGCCGCAAGTGAGTTTTACCAAGATGGCCGCTATAATTTAGAAGGCGAAGGCAAGTCCTTTGACTCCGAAGGTTTTGCCGAATACTTAGCAGGTTTAACCCGTCAATATCCGATTATTTCGATTGAAGACGGCCTAGATGAGTCTGACTGGGCAGGTTGGAAAGTATTAACCGACAAAATTGGCGAAAAAGTGCAATTAGTGGGTGACGATTTGTTTGTGACCAATCCTGCTATTTTACAACGTGGTATTAACGAAGGTGTGGCTAACTCCATTTTGATTAAATTTAATCAAATTGGCACACTCACCGAAACCTTAGAAGCTATTTATTTGGCCAAGAAAAATAACTATAGCACGGTTATCTCGCANNCGTGTCTCTAAATACAACCAATTGTTGCGTATTGAGCAAGAATTAGATGGTTTGGCGGCATATCGTGGCACCGCAGAATTTCGTTATTATAAATAATGGGACTCTAACTCCCTCTCCCGTTGGGAGAGGG
>DDBM01000187.1 GCA_002333125.1 Moraxellaceae bacterium UBA2032
ACAGGCGTACGTTACGATAACTATTCGGATTTTGGTGATACAATTAATCCACGCTTAGCCTTAGTATGGGCAAACAGTGACCGTACCACCACCAAACTGTTATATGGTAGAGCCTTTAGAGCACCGTCTATTTCGGAGTTATTTGCAGTGAGTAACCCTGTTACGCTGGGCAACCCCGATTTAAAACCTGAATCTATTGACACTTATGAGCTTGCCTTTAGCCATCAAGTATCATCACAACTTAGCTATAGCAGTAATATTTTTTATTATCAAATTAGTGATTTTATTGCTTTTGAGTTTAATCCTGCCACTTTTGCTAAACAGGCACAAAATACGGGCAATATTCAAGGGCAGGGTTTTGAGCATGAAATGACCTATACGCCTATCGAATCATTAAAACTCACAGGCAACTATAGTTATCAAAAAACCAAAGATAAAACCAATGGTGGCACGGTAGGCGAAACACCTAATCAAGAGTTTTATTTACGCGGCGAGTGGCAAATTACTCCCCATTATAGCCTTAATAGTCAAGTAAATTGGGTCGGTGAACANNTTAAACAACTCATCCATAACCTAGATATGGCGTTAATTATTAAAAATGCCTTTGATGCCGATGTGCGCGAAGCCAGCCAGCCGCCCTTAAAGCCTTTTTATCCTGTTGCTTTTGTGCCTAACGATTACCCTATGGCAGGACGTAGCGTATTTGCCGAGTTGGCTTATAAGTTTTAATTTTTGAAGTCCCTTCGACTCCGCTCAGAGAACATTTATGTTGACTGAGCGAAGTCGTGGTGGCATTTTTATACGTAATTTAGGGCAAGCACAAATCATTTTCCTCACTCTAACTCTCTCCCTGTGGGAGAGGGTCGGGGTGAGGGCTATATCAAAACGTCAACAACCCCCTACTCCCACGCTCTTTTAGCTCTGCCGTTATATACCACACTGCTACAACGTACAGGAAAAAAGCTGCCTTGTGGACGCTGCAAGGCATCTAAATAACACGGCGGTTGACCTGCATATACAATTAAATTCATATACAAATGAAACTGCTCAGCACTAAAACCAAAATCCACACCCACCGCCGCATCTAAAGCTGCAATATTCATCGCTTTTTGTTTGTGTTGAATCAAGTAATCATTGACCGCTAAGGCCATTTTAACGCTTGAGCCATTTGCAAAACCTAAATCCTGTATTTGTTTTAAGGTATGAGGAATACGCTCGTCTAAACTGGCCAATGGTCGGCCATAACCATAAATCATGCCATTTGCTTGTAATTCATCTTCAATAATCTGGGTCAGGCTTTGCCCTGCTTGCTTTGCTTGATTAGCACGATAAAAAAAATCAAAGGCTCTTTTTAAGGGTCGCAAACCAAATAAGCTCGCTTCTGATGTAACCAACCCTGCGGCCATCGCCAAAGACGCTGTAGAACGCACCGAAGCCGCTAAAGAAGCGGTATTATTTGGCCAAATACTCGCGTCAGGATAACTGGTACAACTCCACAAATACTCCAATAAAGTCAGTTGCTTAGGCTCAAAAAATCGGCCTGTAATCGCATACAAATGCACCACAAACCATGAATGCTGATTGGCTAAATCATGATGTAAATCTAAGCCTCTCAACACCACTCGCTCAGATAAAAACGCTTTGCCCATGTGGGTTGTTAAATTATTTTCGGCAGCTAATAAATCTTGTAAGCTCATCGTTATTCCTTAACACCACAATCATTAGCTAATTGAATTTGTTCACCAAAAAACGGAAACTTACGCCACCCTAATTGCTGCTGTTCTAGGGCAAAGACTGCCGCCGATGGCAAGCGTAATACTAAAAACAACATCTCGGCTTGATGCTCAGTAAAGCCTAAATCATAAAAAGCAGCCGCCATCACGCCCGTTAGGGCTAACGAAGCATTAACTGTTTGCTCTAAAGTTTCGCGCTGTTGATGTAACCACTTTAAGGCTTGGCCGTCACTCATCTGCGCCAATAACCTAAGTGCTTGTAAAATAGGCGCAGGACACTGCGGACAATTTGGGTCAAAACCAATGGGGTGTTCAATATCATGCCAAATATCAGTCACATGATGTGCCGTTTTAGGCTGCTGATAAGCCAATAAATGTGTTTGCCATTGGCCTAAATCACAACCACAGAGTTGCCATAATTGCATGGCTAAATTAACTTCGTGACTACCACCGTATTGCCCTGCCCCAACCGCCAATGCTGCCATTAAGGTCGCGGCATGCGTTGCACCACTGACACCACTATTCATGGCGGCGCGTACACTGGCATCACGTATGCTAGTGTGACTCAAAATAACAGCTACTTTTTCTAATAATTGGGCTTGCTGGCTTGAAGGGCGTTCGCCCTTAAATAATAAAAATAAAGACTCAATCCATGTGGCGTTTGGCACTATGTGCTTATAAACATCATAACCATGACAAAAATAGGCTTGGGCAGCAAAAGGGTTATTGGCTTCGGCTTCTTCTTGCCAAATATTGCTTTGATACACTAAACGAGACTGACTCATTATGCCGCTCCTGTGAGCACTTTCATACGAGAGCCCATCGGTGGCACTTCGTCACCATCTATCACCACATCTAACAAACACGGTTTATTTTGTGACACTAATAATGGGATATTTAGTGCCATTAAATCATCCATGCTTTCTATACGATAGGCTTTTACCCCCATGGCTTGCGCCATCATGGCAAAATTTATTTGAGGTAATTCATGGCCAATAGACTCTCCGCCGCTTAATTTTTGTCCATGTCGTACCATGCCTAATGAAGAATCATTTAACACCACAAACAACACATTAAGGTTATGCTGCAACGCCACGGTAATTTCTTGACCACTCATTAACATACTACCGTCACCTGTGACGCATACCACAGGCTTACCTTTTGCCCCTGCGGCTACACCAACGGCCGCACCAATTGCCCATCCCATTGAGGCAAACCCAATACCAATATGAAATAAAGTTTTTTTG
>DDBM01000213.1:0-180 GCA_002333125.1 Moraxellaceae bacterium UBA2032
ACGGTTTGTGGGGGCGAGGGCAATTATTGGTCTTAGAGCAAGCAATGGAATGTTATCGGCAGCCACAAGGTATTCCGTTACACTATGAGGTGTTGATGGTGTATGGCCAAAAAATCCACTAAATATTTTTGAGTAACGCATGAGAAAACTAGCCGTAGCAAGCCTTTTAGCTTTGAGTTT
>DDBM01000213.1:192-8411 GCA_002333125.1 Moraxellaceae bacterium UBA2032
GTCGGATGGCCAAGCAATTAACCAAACATTATCACGTCATCGCCATTGATTTACCTGCACACGGCGATAGCAATATTTTGATGGATAAAAGCTATACCGTCCCCGAACAAGCCAAACGGGTGATTGCCATTATGGATAAGCTGCAATTAACGCAGCCTGTACATATTATGGGGCATTCGATGGGGGGTGCGATTGCATTTTATGTTGCCTATCTTGCACCAAGTCATGTTAAAAGTTTGGCTCTAATGAGTTCGGCAGGGGTGATTTCGCCACAGCCTAGCGAGTTATATTTGCGTAATCAAAAAGGTGAAAATCCGTTAATTGTCCGCAATAAAGATGACTATAAAAAGATGTTGGCGTTTACCATGAGTGATGCGCCTTATATTCCTTCGCCTGTGATTGCCACTTTAACGCGTATTTCTATTGCGCGTGAAAAAATTGGTGAAAAAATATACCAAGAACTTAATCCAAAGTATTTTCTCAATCCTGAAGATGTATTACCGCAAATTAAAGTACCCACTTTAGTGTTATGGGGCGATCAAGACAAGGTGATTAATGTGAGTAGCGCCGAAGTCTTTAAACGATTGATACCTCAAGCACAAGTGGTAATTTTTAACGGTATCGGTCATGCGCCGCAACTTGAACACACCAAAGAAACGGCACAAGCCTATGAGACATTTTTAACCAGCGTTAAGCCTTAAAGGATAAATATGCCAAGTTTTTTTATTACAGGAACAGACACCAGCATAGGTAAAACAACGGTTGCTTGTGCCTTGTTACAAGCAGCTAATGGGCAAGGCTTAACAACCTTAGGTATTAAACCGATTGCCTCAGGTTGTGAGCAAACACCTGATGGCTTGCGTAACAGTGATGCTTTGTTATTACAACAGTACAGTAGCCTAAAACTGCCGTATCAAGAAGTAAATCCAATTACTTTGCTTGAGCCATTGTCGCCTCATTTAGCCGCCAAACAAGCAGGGCGACGCTTAACGATGAACCAATTAGTAGGCTATACCCGCGCTACCTTAACGCATCGGCCACAGTTTTGTGTGGTTGAAGGCGCAGGTGGTTGGCGTGTGCCAATTAATGACCGAGAAATGCTGTCTTCTTTGCCCAAAGAATTAAACCTGCCCGTTATTTTGGTGGTGGGTATGCGTTTAGGGTGTTTGAATCATGCCTTGTTAAGTGCAGAGGCGATTATTAAAGATGGCTTACGTTTGGCGGGTTGGGTGGCTAATAGCATTGACCCACAAATGTTGGCTTTTGAAGACAATGTAGCTACCTTAAGTCACATATTACGCGCACCTTGTTTGGGTGTGTTGCCGCATCAAACCATCGCCAATATAGAACAACTCGCAAATTGTTTAAACTTAGAGATGCTATTAGCCAAGCCCGTATAATTTTATGCTACTATTCGGCCGTACTTCATGGATTTAAGCACTATGTCTTATCGGCCCCTTGGCCTTTTTGCCCGCTCCTTTATAGATAATTTTTTGGCCGCGCTGATGATGCTTTTAGGCTTAAAGCGCGCCTTTAAACATTTACATCCCACGCCAAGTCAGTTTTTAATCTTTCTTGTAGGCAGTTTATTAACCACCTTGAGTTTTGACTTAATTAGTCAAGGCTTGGATGGCGAGCTACAACCTGTAGGCTTTGCCTCATATATTATTCCTCCTTTTTTATTATTAATTATGGGCGTGTTTATCTCGCAGCGTTATGGTGTGGGACGTTTTGTTTTATCGCCCGCTATTTTGTGGTTGGCAGCAGATATTTTTGTAGGTGTTTTACAATCAACTATTCAGTGGGTCGGGCAACAAGGTTGGTTGCCTGTAGGCTCGGATGTGTGGGTGCCGTATTTGTATCCTGTGTTGTTTGCATGGCCAACGGCTGCCTTAATGTTTATTTTTGGCCGACAATTGGCATGGGTTTGGTGGTTAAGAATTATCAATATTGTGGTGGCGGTGGCGGTATTATTCGCATGGTTTAGTACATTTGCTGACCAACGCTTGTGGTATGCCATTGAAGAAAGTGTGCCAGAAAGAGTCCCTAATATTACCCAAGAATCTGCTTTTTATGTGCAGCCCCTATTGTTAAATCGTGCCTTAGCACAATTGCAAGAGGGTGAAGAGGGTGTTACTGATTGGTATTTTTTAGGGGTAGGTGGGGCTGCTTATCAAAGTGTGTTTAGACGCGAAGTGGAGTCGGTACAAAGTTTATTTGATAATCGCTTTTCGGCAGATGGTCACTCGATGGTATTGATAAATGATGATGACACCACCTTGAGCCAACCGATTGCCACGCGTACCAGTATTAGCAAAGCTATCGAAACCATCGGCGAGCGCATGAACAAAGACGAAGATGTCTTGTTTTTGTTTTTAACCTCTCATGGTACAGCCGATGGTGTATTTGAGTTAAATAATGCGCCGCTACAAATTCAAAGCCTAACGCCAGATTGGTTGAAAACCCAATTAGATAGTGCAGGAATTAAATGGCGAGTTGTGGTGGTTTCATCTTGTTTTTCGGGAACATTTATTCCACCGTTGCAAGACACAAACAGTTTGATTATTACCGCGTCAGCAGCCAATAAAACCTCATTTGGATGTGCCGATGATGCCGACTTTACCTATTTTGGTCGCGCATTTTTTGATGAGGCGTTACGTCAAGAGCATTCTTTAGTTAAGGCTTTTGAGGCAGCTAAAGTGAGTATTGCCGAGCGAGAAAAAGAAGAGGGTTTTGCGCCATCTCAGCCACAAATATATATGGGTGCAGAGATGGAACAAGCCTTACCTGTGTTAGAGCAAGGCTTGTTTCCAGAGTAAGTTAGGCCAATTTTGCCGCTTGCTCTAATTCATCTAAGGCATCATCAAGATAGCCCAATAAGCGTTGCATACTAGGCAAGGCTTTACGGCAGGCAATTAAACCAAATTCTAGGCTATCTACATAGCTAGTAAGAGTCATGTTTAAAGCCATGCCATCTAACACAATCGACACAGGATAAAAACCGTCTAATTCTGCACCATTCCAATACATGGTTTCTTTAGGGCCAGGTACGTTAGAAATAACCACATTAAACGCTTGCAGTTTAGGGGCAATGCCTGTCATTAAATTCATACCGCTAATGCTATACACTAAAGCACTATAGGCCATAATTTCGCTAGGGCTCATACGGCTAAAGCGGTCTTTGGCATTTTTTACCGAGCGATGAATAATGTTTAAACGTGCCATTGGGTCAGCTAGATGTGTACCTAAATTAGCTAAAATCATGGTGATTTGATTGCCACCGTCGCTGTCATCTTGGCGCAAAGACATCGGCACCATGGCAATTAGTGGTTTACATGGTAGGGCGTTTAAATATAATAAATAAGTACGCAAAGCCCCCGAACACATCGCCATCACCACATCGTTAATCGTTACACCTAGTTTTTTACTAATCGCTTTAATGCGTGGTAAATCATAAGATTGAGCTGCAAAACGGCGCGAGCCACTAACCCGTTGATTTAAAATGCTTTTAGGGGCTTGAAATACCGAAACATAATCGGGGTCATGTTCGTAAGAGGCTTTAATGGCTTGATAGAGTTCTTTGGCGACTTTAGGCACGCTTGAGGCTTGATGACGTAAGTTATTGATTGTTTCGGCAAAGTTGTTTAATGCGGTGGTTTCGGCTTTAGGGCGTTTGTCACGTTTAATAGCCCAAAGTGGTACAGACGTTTTGTGATTTGGGTCAGAAGATAGCGACTTTTGAGCAATCCGCATCCCTGCAACGCCATCAATCACGGCATGGTGCATTTTAAAGTACAAAGCAAAACGGTTACCTTCGATTCCTTCAATTAAATGACACTCCCACAACGGCTTGGCGCGGTCTAATAAAGAGCTATGAGATTGAGAAACATAAGCTAATAGTTCACGCACACGACCTGGTTCTGGTAGGGCAATGTGTCTAAAATGATGTTCTAAATCAAACTCTTCATCTTCTTCCCAAAACATACCTTCTACACGTTGATTAAATGGACTAACAGGAGGTGTGACTGCTTTAAATTGAGCCGCAATGTCTTGCACAAAGTTAGCATCAGCATCGGCTGGAATTTTAAATAACATTAATCCGCCAACGTGCATCGGTTGTTGACGGCGTTCTAACCATAAAAAAGCTTGATCTATAGGGCCAAGTGCGCGCATAAAAATCTCCTTGTACTCTTTATTTGAATTTCTTGTGACTAGCCTAAAAGTTTAACCAAGTCTTGTCTAATGTTTTAGGGTAAACGTTTTGATTTTTTAAAGCGCGGTTTGTGTGTTTTGAGGCGTTGCTTAGGGTCTATTGATGTTTGGATTTAGCCCTTACCCCCACCTCTCCCTGTGCGAGAGAGCTAGAGTGAGGGAGGAATAGTATAATGTGCTACAAACTGTAGTCGAAAATAGGTAGTTAGCTTAAAAGTCAACAGCTTCTAACTTTGTAAAACATTAAACCTCATGCACAAATAAACTTCTATCAAAACGAACTTGTGGCCAAAACACACCATCATCAGCACGTTCGCCTGCACCAACGACCATAATTGGAAAAGCCCCATCTTTTAAATTAAGCAATTTACTCACTCTTACTGCATCAAAGCCTTCCATCATACAGGTATCAAAACCATGCGCTCTAAAGGCTAATACAAGGTTTTCGCAGGCCAAAGCCGTGCTTTTGGCTGCCCATAATTCTACTTCGCTCTTTGTGTAAGGCCCTCTAGGTACAGCAGCAACCAAACCACCCAAAGCAAAAGCCGCTTTTTTGGCATAGGCAAAACTATTCATGGGGCCAGAGGCGTAATTATAAGGAATAAGTTGGTAATAGCGTTTAACTAAAGGTGGTACATCGGGCATAGGCCATTCGCGCAGCATTTGTTTGGCAAAGTCATCAACACGGTCAGTTCGGGCGACACACACAATAAGTTCGGCGGCAGTTTTAGCGGCCAATTGGCTCATACACGCTTTGACTAATTTAGCTTTTTTGTCGATTGAGCGTACTACATAAAATTCCCATTGTTGCAAACCCGACGAGCAGGGCGCAAGCAAGGCCATATCTAAGCAGTCATCTAAGACGGCTTGAGGAATTGCTTTGTTGGTAAATTTGCGTACTGAGCGGCGGCTAGTAACCACTTTACGAAAATTATCTACGTCAATATCGTGAGGTGCTGCTTCGTAATAGCGTGCTTTACCATTGATAACAATACTGTTGTTAGTTGACTCTGACATGACTTTACTCTTATGGCTAAGGACTTTGTTTTAGACTACTCAATAATTCGATAGTTGTCAAATTGTTGTTTGGTTTAACAAAGGCTTCAAAAACCGTCCTGTGTGCGATTTTGTATCTTGTGCCACTTGTTCAGGTGTGCCAACGGCAATAATCTCACCACCGCCATCACCGCCTTCATAACCCATATCCACGAGCCAATCGGCTGTTTTTATCACATCTAAATTATGCTCAATAATCACAATCGTGTTGCCATGCTCACGCAGTTTTTCTAATACCGCTAATAACTGGGCAATATCATGAAAATGCAAGCCAGTTGTGGGTTCATCTAAAATATATAAAGTTTTGCCAGTGTCACGTTTGGCAAGTTCTCGTGCGAGTTTGACCCGCTGCGCTTCACCGCCTGACAGCGTAGTCGCGGCTTGCCCCAAAGTAATATAACTTAATCCAACCGCCATTAAGGTATGTAATTTACGAGCCAAACTTGGTACGGCCTCAAAAAAAGTATGAGCATCTTCAACGGTCATATTTAATACTTGGGAGATGTTTTTGCCTTTGTAACGAATATCGAGTGTTTCGCGGTTATAACGCTCGCTTTTACACACATCACATGGCACATACACATCGGGCAAAAAGTGCATTGCTACTTTGATTACGCCATCACCTTCACACGCTTCACAGCGTCCACCTTTAACATTAAACGAAAAACGTCCTGCACTATAACCACGTGAACGTGCCTCTTGTGTGCCTGCAAATAACTCACGAATTGGAGTAAATAAACCTGTATAAGTCGCAGGGTTAGAACGCGGTGTGCGACCAATCGGGCTTTGGTCTATTTCGACAACTTTATCGAGTTGGTCTAAACCTTTGATACTTTCGTAGGGGGCAGTGCTTAGGCTTAATGCGCCATTTAAGGCTTTAGCGGCAATAGGATACAGTGTGCCGTTAATTAAGGTCGATTTGCCCGAACCCGACACGCCTGTAATACACGTCATTAAGCCTAGAGGGATTTCGAGGGTGACATTTTTAAGATTGTTGCCTGTTGCACCCGCCAAAATCATCAGTTTGTCGCGGTCAAAAGCACGGCGTGTGCTAGGCACAGCAATTTTAGTCACGCCCGATAAATATTGGCCTGTGAGCGAGTCAGGGGCATTTTTAATGTCTTCTACGCTGCCTTGAGCAATCACGTGTCCGCCATGTATACCTGCTCTAGGGCCAATATCAATCACATAGTCGGCAGCACGAATCGCGTCTTCATCATGTTCAACCACTAATACGGTATTACCTAAGTCGCGCAAGCGCATAAGTGTGCCTAATAAACGTTCGTTATCGCGCTGATGTAAACCAATTGACGGCTCATCCAACACATACATCACGCCCATTAAGCCTGCGCCAATTTGTGAGGCCAGCCGAATGCGCTGTGCTTCACCACCCGATAAAGTATCTGCCGAGCGGTCAAGCGATAAATAATCTAAACCCACGCTCACCAAAAAATGCAAACGGTCGCGGATTTCTTTCAAAATTTTATCGGCAATTTCGGCCTTTTGGCCTGTTAATTGAATTTGCTCAAAATAATGAGCTGCCGCTTGAATAGGAAGTTTGGTAATGCTCGGCAAGTTTTTATCGGCAACCAGTACCGAACGTGACTCTTGACGTAAGCGTGAGCCACCACAAGCATCACAGGCACGGGTAACTAAATATTGTGCTAATTCTTCGCGCACCGCAGCCGATTCGGTTTCGCGGTAACGGCGTTCTAAGTGTGGCAAAACCCCTTCAAAAGGTTGTTCACGCAGGCGTTTGTTGCCGCGCTCATCAACATAAGCAAAGGTGACCTTTTCTTTTTTAGAGCCTTGCAAAATAATTTGTTGAATGTTGAGTGGCAGGTCGCGCCATGCACAATCCATATCTACATCATAGTGTTTAGCGACACTACTTAATAAAGTAAAGTAATAAGGATGTTGTTTGTCCCAACCCCGAATTGCGCCCTCATTTAAGGTTAGTTCGGCATGAGCAATAATTTGGTCAGCGGCAAAATGCGATTTGTGACCTAAACCATCACACGTAGGACAAGCTCCCGCAGGATTATTAAACGAAAACATACGCGGTTCTAAATCACTTACGGCATAACCGCAATGTGGACAGCTATGACGTGCCGAAAATAACATTGGCGCAGTTTTTTCGTCGTCCATTAACGCGGCCATGGCCACGCCATCAGCCAAGCGCAAGGCGGTTTCAAACGATTCAGCCAAACGTAACGCTAAATCGGCGCGCACTTTAAAACGGTCAACCACTACGTCAATGCTGTGTTTTTTGTTTTTCTCTAGGGCGGGTGAGTCGTCTAAGTCCACCACAATGCCATCAATACGGGCGCGAATAAAACCCTGTGCGCGTAAGCCTTCTAAAATATGCAAATGTTCGCCTTTGCGGTCACGAATGACTGGCGCAAGCAACATAACCGCGGTGCCTTCGGGCAGGGCTAAAACACTGTCTACCATTTGGCTAATGGTTTGTGCCGTTAACGCGATGTTATGTTCGGGGCAGTAGGGCGTACCTACACGGGCATAAAGTAAGCGTAAGTAGTCATAAATTTCGGTAATCGTGCCTACTGTTGAGCGTGGATTATGTGAGGTTGATTTTTGCTCAATGGCAATCGCAGGCGATAGCCCCTCAATGCTATCTACATCGGGCTTTTGCATCAGTGATAAAAATTGCCGTGCATAGGCAGATAGCGATTCTACATAACGGCGTTGGCCTTCGGCATATAAGGTGTCAAAGGCTAAAGAAGATTTTCCAGAACCCGATAAACCCGTAATGACCACTAGTTTATCGCGGGGAATATCTAAAGAAATGTTTTTTAAATTGTGGGTACGTGCACCACGAATGCGAATAAAGTTGTTCATACACGAGTTAGGCTTAAAGAAAGTGAATTACGGAGTATAAGCAAAAACCAAGCTAAGGGCATTAAACAAAATACAACTTATGGAGGCTTATA
>DDBM01000178.1 GCA_002333125.1 Moraxellaceae bacterium UBA2032
TGATCGTGATTAACAGTGTTTTGTGGTTTTTTAGGTTTTCACTGTGTGACGGGAGTGACGGCGTTTTAGGCCAATGACAACGCCAGTGAGTGCCGCGTGTGTGTAATGCAAAAAGCCGCGAATGCCATGTAAGTCACGATGACGTTTAATGCCGCGTGCAAGTATTTTTAACAGGCCAACCAGTATTGCAGGTGGCTCTAGGCATTCAGCATAAAAAACCATTTCATAGTGTGCAATGTTATACAGCCGCCAACTAGGCATGTTGCCATTGATTAATGAAAGATTATGCTCAACAGCAATGTCGAGGCGTTTTACGTGTAGATTTTGACAATGTACACGATGAAAAAAATGAAAATCCAACGCATCTAGCCAGTAAAACGTATCGAAAAAGCCAATTTTTTCTATAGCTGCAACAGAAATTACAGAAAAAGAGTTGATCGCATATAAGTCTGGAGATTGTTGGGAGGTATTTTGTATTCGAGCTAAACCCAAGCTATTTAAGATGTAAGGACTAATCAATTTGTTCTTACAGACAATATTGGGGACTAACACAGCATCATTAGTTGTCATTTTAGCTAACTCCTGCCATACCGTATGAATATATTGCGTGGTAACCACAGAGTCTTGGTCAAAAATAACAAGGTACTTTCGTTTGTCTGTTAATGCTTGTTTGGCGGCAAAATTGTAGGCGATTGGCAAACCTGAGTTTTTTCCATTACTGCAAAAGATGATCCTACTATCTTGAGTGTAGTAGCTTGATTGCTTAGGCGTATTGTCAAAGAGAATTATTTGATAATTAGCTGTAATTTTTACCAGTGCTTTTTGCAAGGTTTGATAGCTTAATGATTCATCAGGTGATTGGTTGAATAAGACAATTAGGAATACGACACCATCCCATATATCTTGATTGTTGGGAGGAGCTGTACGGTGAGTGTAATTAGACATATAAAATCATCAGTTGGTGATAATGAGAGATGTGTGATTCTATTGGTTGTAACTTTTTGATTGGTTTTTATGATGATAGAGTTCCTGATGAGATAGATAAAATAGTAAAATGGCATCAATGATCACACGAATAAGCCATGCACTAGCAGCACCATTAAGTCCAAAGTGCTTAATAAAAATGAGTAGTAGTGGAATATAAATCAATAGCTCAATAATATGCAATGTGGCTGTGATGTGTGGTTTTCCGATGCCTTGGATGAGTGCATATGGGATATGAGCCAATCCGTTCACCAACACGCCAATGGATAGTATCTGCATCACGAGACTGCTTTGTTGAACGAACGCCTCATCTAGCCATAGTTTAAGAAATAATGGTGCTCCGAGTATGATAGCAAATACAGGTAATACCAGTACTGACGTATATATTAATGATTTCTGATAAGTAGCACGCATTGCAGTCAATTGATTATTTTCACTACCATGTAGATGGGCAAATCGAGGAAAGGCAACACCAGCAATAGCGGCAGGTATTACGAGCAGCTTGATGACTACTTCGTAAGGAGTGGTGTAGTACGCAACAGCAGAAATGCTTAATAGCACTCCAATAAACAAGCGATCCATATGTACCATGATGGGGCTAATGATATTACTGATAGTCATCCAGCCTCCAAAACGAAATAAAATAGGGATTTCAGCGCGTGAAAAGGTAATTTGCCAAAAAGATGGAATTTTATGGCTACATAGCCATAAAAATGCGAGCAGTGTTGCCAGTCTGGTTAACATGAGAGCGAAAAAAATTGCTGAGAGGCTGTGTGAGAACGGCAATACGGCAACGGGTGCAACAAACATCAAAATACCAAGCGGGATTCGTACTAAATTGATGGCGCGGAACTCTTGATAGGACTCCAGTACACCACGTATTCCTGTGGCAAATACGGTTAGGGGAATCGCGAATGTGATGATCATGAGTCCTTGAGCCGCATCCTGCTGTAATGACACGGGAATTTTTAGCCAATTATAGATAATTGAATGGCATAAAAGTGCTAGTAGAATGGCAGCAATGATACCCAGCCCAAGTATTAGGATATTACCAGTCCAGATGAGCGGTAATATCTCCGTATTGCGATGTTCTGCAAGACGTTGAGATATCAATTGTGTTAATGCCCGACCAATTCCGAAGTCAAACAAGCTAAAATAGCCGATGAGCATCCAAGCAATAGTGACCATGCCAAATTTGTCAGTACCAATCTGCTGAATCAGGATAGGAATACTAATAAGAGCGGCTAGCATGGGGGCGATTTGCCCTAGTAAATTCCAAAATATGTTTCTGGAAAAGCTAGGTTTGATTTGATGTGGGTTGTTCATGGTTTGAACCGTCGTACTTGGGCATGGCAGTAAACCTCATCATGAAGTGTTGGGCAAGACTTGAATAAAGAGACTTTTTGTTTTTTATGTCAACTTGGCGATAGTGTCTGACAAAAGGTTGGGATGAGTGTGGGAGATGTAATGAAAATTGCAGTATTGATGTCAACTTATAATGGAGAAAAATTTCTGCAAGTGCAAATGGACTCTTTGTTAGCTCAGCAAGGCGTTGATTTAACCATTTTTGTTCGAGATGATGGTTCGCAAGATGCTACTGTTACTATATTACAGTCATTCGTTGCTAATCACCATAATGTACGATTGTTTACAGGGGTAAATCTCGGTGTCATTCAAAGCTTTTTGACGCTGGTAGAATTGGTGAGCGAAGATTTTGATTTTTATGCGTTATGCGATCAAGATGATTATTGGATGCCTAAAAAGTTAGCGTCGGCTGTCAATATGTTAAGTGGTAAAAATAATAATCAGCCTTTGTTATATTGTTCAGCTTTGGAATATGTTGACACAAACTTGAAGTATATTGGTTGTTCAAAAGCAAAGTTCCAACCATCTTTTGGGAATGCACTGGTAGAGAATATCGTCACAGGTTGTACCTCGGTTTTTAATCGTCAATTGCGTACGTTAATTATTCAGCAGCGTCCACACAGTGCAGTAATGCATGATTGGTGGATGTATTTATTGGCGACAGCATTTGGTGAAGTTATTTTTGACTCTACGTCTTACATTAAATATCGGCAGCATGGAGGCAATGTCGTTGGTGCAATGCCCAAATTTCTCCCATTATGGCGACGTAGGCTGGGTATTGTAGTCAGCAGGGAAACAATTATATCTTGTTTACAAGTTGCCGAGTTTAATGATTATTATGGAGATCAGCTTGATATCGAAAAGCAGGTACTTATTCGTCGCTTTCTTCATCGCAAAGAAAATAAATGGTCGCGCTGGTT
>DDBM01000263.1 GCA_002333125.1 Moraxellaceae bacterium UBA2032
TCTTTAGTTGTTATTGCCGCTAGTGGTTTAGGTGTTCGTTGGTATCTGTACGGGCAGTTTCATGAAAGCACCGACAATGCTTATGTACGTGCCGACACTACGTTTATTACCCCTCGTGTAGGTGGCGAAGTTAAACAGCTTTTGGTCAAAAATAATCAGGCAGTAAAAGGGGGGGAGTTGTTATTAAAAATTGATGATGCCGATTATCAGGCCAAAGTTGCTAATGCAAAAGCAGTGGTTGCTATGCGTGAGGCGGCATTAGTCACTAATAGCCAACAAGATACTACGCACATTGCACTCATTGCCGAAGCACAAGCTAATTATCAGGCCACTCAAGCCGAAGAAAGCCGTTTATTACAAGAGTTACAACGTGCCAAAACCTTAGTTGCCGAGGGTGTTGCAACCAAGCAGCGTTTAGATAATGCCACGGCAGCGTATCAATCGGCAGTGGCTAATAGTCAGCGTGCCCAAGCGAGTATTAAAGCGGCTCAAGCGCAACAAAGCACTGTGGGTTCTACACGGCAACAAGCCTTAGCCGAGTTAGATGCCGCAAAAGCTGCACTTACCTTAGCCGAGTTAGATTTAGCCGCGACCCAAGTGTATGCACCAATTGACGGCATGATTGGCAATTTAAGCGCGCGTTTAGGCAGTCGGGTTGCCGCAGGTAGTCGTTTATTGGCCATTGTGCCAATTGCCAATATGTTTGTAGAAGCTAATTTTAAAGAAACTCAATTAACCCAAATGAAGGTTGGCCAAGAAGCAGAAATCGCGGTTGATGCCTATGGCAAACACGTTTTTACGGGACATGTTGATAGTATTGCCCCTGCATCGGGTGCGGAGTTTGCCTTGTTGCCGCCAGATAATGCCACAGGTAATTTTAATAAAATTGTGCAGCGTTTAACGGTTAAAATTTTAGTTGATAAAGGCAATGAAGCCCTGTTGTTACGTTCGGGTATGTCTGCCGAAGTGACGGTGAATTTAAAATGAGTACCGCCGCCACCCATAGTCCACAAGAAAAAGCAGCCTATAGGCGAGCATGGATTGCTTTTTGTGCCTTAATTTTTGGCAACTTTATGGCTATTTTGGATATTCAAATTGTGGCCAGCTCGCTTAACGAGTTGCAAGCAGGAATGAGTGCCAGTTCTAGCGAAATTGCATGGGTACAAACCAGTTATTTAATTGCTGAGGTGATTGCTATTCCGTTGTCGAGTTATTTATCACGCATGATGTCAACTCGCATTTATTTTGTGGTATGTGCTGTTGGTTTTGCTTTATCAAGTTTAGCGTGTGCTTTGGCGTGGAATTTACCTTCGTTATTGGTTTTTAGAACCTTACAAGGCTTTTTAGGTGGCGGGATGATTCCTACCACGATGGCTGCCTTATTTATGTTGTTTCCTCCCGAAAGACGCACCACACCGATTGTATTAATTAGCATGGCTTCAACCCTAGCCCCAGCCGTAGGGCCAACATTAGGTGGCTATTTAACTAATCATTTTTCGTGGCATTGGATGTTTTTAATTAATCTTGCGCCTGCCTTAATGATTGCCAGTATTGTGTGGGCCTATTTAGATATAGATAAACCTAATTGGTCATTATGGCGTAGTGTAGATGTGTTGGGCTTGGTGAGTATGGCCTTATTTTTAGGCTCATTAGAATACACCTTAGACGAAGGGCCACGTCATGACTGGTTTGGCGAGCAAGAAATTGTTTTAAGTGCTTCGTTGGCTTTGGGTGCAGGTTTACTGTTTTTTTGGCGTAGTTTTAGCCATGCTAATCCTATTGTAAATTTAAGGGTTTTTAGCAATCGTAATTTTGCCGTTGGCTCAGTGATTTCTTTTGTGGTGGGCGTGAGTTTGTATGGCATGGTGTATTTAATCCCTATGTTTTTGGGCAAGGTGCGCGGTTTTAACAGCCTACAAATTGGCGAAATTATGATGGTGATGGGTGTCGCCATGTTTATTACTGCACCATATATAGGGCGCTTATCGGCCAAAATGGATACGCGTTTATTGGTGGGTATAGGCTTGGTCATGGCAGCATCAGGCGTGTTTTTTAACTCACACTTAACGTCTTTAGCAGGTATGGACGAACTTTTTTGGCCACAAATTATGCGTGGTGTAGGTTTAATGTGCGCCATGATTGTGATGTCACAATTAGCTTTAAGTACCTTGCCAATGACCGAACTCAAAAATGGCAGTGCCTTATTTAACCTGACCCGTAATATGGGTGGCGCAATAGGTTTGGCGGCTATTAATACGATTATGGATTGGCGCGTGGCGTTTCATTGGCAGCATTTGGCGATATATACCGACCCAAGTCGGCCTGTCGTACAAGAAATGTTAGCTAACAGTAGTCAGTTTTTGGCAGGGGAGTTAGGTGGACAGAGTCAACAAGCGGCAATGGCTTTGTTACAGCAAAAAGTGAGTTTGCAAGCCACGACCTTAGCTTTTAATGATATTACGATGCTGCTATCGGGCCTGATTTTAAGTGTGTTGTTATTGTTGCCGTTGATACAAGTAGCTAAAAAGTAATTTTTATTGGTAAGTAGGATAAAGGTTTCATCCTTTCCAATGACATAACTCGGCAACTTTGGTTTTGATATGTTCAAATAAAAAGGGCTTAGATAAAAAATCATTCATGCCCATTTTTAGGCTGCGTTCTCGGTCACTTTCAAAAGCATTGGCAGTTAATGCCACAATATAAGGCTGTTTGGCTAAGGGCATTTTTCTAATGAGCTGGGTAGCAGTTAGACCGTCCATTATTGGCATTTGAATATCCATAAAAATTAAATCGAAGGGCTGATTTTGTACTTGCGTTAGTGCCTCTTTGCCATTACTAGCAACTTCAGCTTTAATATTTAGTTTGGCCAAAAACTTAAGCATAATCACTTGATTGACCATATTGTCATCTACAACTAATACCTTAGGTACATCTAACTCATTAAAGTAAAGTTCATTCTTGGGTTGAGTATCGGCTAACGCTGCGCCTATGCCCAATAACACATTAAAGTTAAATGTGGTTCCTTGATTAACCATGCTTTGTACAGAGATAGAGCCAGACATTGCCTCTGTTAATCGTTTGCAAATAGCCAGTCCTAAACCACTACCACCGTATTGTCGGGTAGTAGAAGAATCTACCTGAGAAAAAACCTGAAACAGACGATGTTGCCGCTCTAAGGGAATACCAATACCAGTATCTTTAATTTGAATGTTTAAGCGAAACGAATCGTGGCTAATCATTTCTGCTTGGGCAGTAATATGAATACTACCTTGATGGGTAAATTTAAGGGCATTACTCATCAAATTGGTAATAATCTGACTTAAGCGTAAATGGTCACCAATGGCAATTTTTGGCAAATCATTTGACCAATCATAAGTAAAATTTAGTTTTTTCTTTTCTATTAAAGGACTAAATAATGTAATTACGCTGGTGAGTACCTGATTTAATAAAAAAGGATGATGTTCTAACTCTAATTTACCCGCTTCAATTTTGGATAAATCTAAAATGTCATTAATGAGTGCGAGTAGCGTGTCGCTGCTAGTGCGTATGGCGCGTAAATAACTTTCTTGCTCGGCACTTAAATGGCTCATATCCAGAAGTTGTGCCATGCCAATAATGCCATTTACAGGCGTACGAATCTCGTGGCTCATCATGGCCAAAAATTCGCTTTTGGCAAATGTGGCCGCATTGGCTTGTTCGAGTGCGCTTTGTAATTCTTGGGTGCGTTGTAAAACTTTGGCCTCAAGCTCAAGCGTTAAGGATTGTAGTTGTTGATTAGAGCGTTCTAGCTCGATAGTTTTTTGTGCCAATAATAATTCGGCTTTTTTGCGTTCACTAATATCTTTAACAAAGCCTGCAAATAATGCCTGACCATTCACTTCGGCATGACTAAATGAGATTTCTATAGGAAACTCATGGCCATTTTTNNAAAACCATGATTATGAGCCTCACGTAATTGCGGAGGCTGTAAAAGAGAAATATGCCTGCCAATGACTTCGGTTATTTGATAACCAAAGATATTTAAAATGGCGGGGTTTGTATGCCTAATAATACTTTGCTCATCTAAAATAAGCACCACATCGGCGGCAGTATTCCACAAAGCGGTAAAACGCTCTTGACTCAGGCGTAAAGCTTGTTCGGTGGCAATAACTTTTTCTAGTTGTTGTTTTAATGTGAGCTGAGCCTGCTGGTAGGCGGTAATATCCCTAATACAAGCTTGCACAATCAGTTGGCCATTTAGGCTCAGTGTAGTGAGCGTAATCCTACAGGTAATTAGTTCACCATTAATCCTTTTGTGTTGCCACTCAAAAATATGTGAGCCTTGTTCTCTTGCTATTTGCGCCATGTGCAGAGCTTTTGTTTTAGATAACTGCCCGTCTGGCTGATATTCAGGTGATAAAGCAATAGGGTTAAGTGTTAATAAAATGTCTTTATTAGCAACACCAAATAACATGGCGGCTGCTTTATTAGCGGCAGTAAATTTATGCAAGGTGTTGGCATCACTAGTTACTAATGCATCGCGGCTATGTTCAAATAATAAACGGTGGCGTTCTTCACTTTCACGCAAACGGTTATAAGCTTGTTTACGCTCTATAGCTAATGCGGCTAATTGGGCAGCACTCACAATAGTATCTATTTCGTTAGTGGTAGGTGTATAAATACCATGATGGCTCATGGCAAAAGTACCTAATACTTCTTGGTCATTATTAAAAATAGGTTCAGACCAACATGAACCCAAATTAGCCTCTGCGGCTAAGTTTTTATAGTTTGCCCATAACGGACTTTGTTGAATATCAGAAACAATAACACGCTCTTTAATAAAAGCCGCTGTGCCACATGAGCCAGTACTGGCACTAATAGCCACACCATCTATAGCTTCTACATAAGAGGAGGGCAAAGAGGGTGCTGCACCTACAAATAAATGTGAGCCCTCTTCGTTTAATAACAAAATGCAGCATAAAATAGAGGGGTGCATCTTTTCTACATCAAGCACAATCGCTTCTAAAATTTGGGGTAATGGCATGGTGTCCATCATAATTAAAGAAAGTATGTGGGCATGAGAAGCATCACGCTCTTTAATGAGTTTTGCTTGGGTAATATCGTTGCAAATAGCCAATAAAAAATCGGTTTTTCCATCTTTGCTGTTAATAACGGGAACTTTTTGAGTGTGTAAAAACACAATATTGTTATCGGCAGTATGACTTTTTTCTTCAGGAATATTAATGGCCACTTGTCTTTGACAAACATCGGTGTCATTAGCTAAAAAAATATCAGCTTCTTCTTTGGGCCATAAGTCGTGGGTGGTTTTTCCTAAAATAGCCAATTTGGGTAGTTTAAATAATTGCTCTGCGGCATCGTTCCATAAGTCTATTCTAAATTGATGACGGGCATTTTTTGCAAAAATAGCAACAGGCGTTTTTTCAATAATTTGATATAAAAAAGAGCTTTGTTGTTGTTGATATTGCAATTTGATATTTAAATCAATGATGGTTTTTTCAAATGTTGTGTGTTGATGTTGATGTGCATTTAATTGTTGCTGTAGTTGAGTATTCTCTGACTCTAACTCAATAAGACGCTGTTGCAGCCTATCAAGTTCAGTTTGATGGTTTTGCGCTGTGTTTTTTTTTGTTGTCATACCAAGCTACCGCATAAAAACTTACATGTTGATTTTATCCTTGCCCTATAAAAAAGAGCTATTAATAGACTATACCTTACAAAAGTATTTAGCCAATAAAAAAGGCGACTTAATGACAAGTCGCCTTTTGAATCACAAGAAGCTAAGCGTGAAATAATACGTTTAGCCTTGTTGCTCTTGCCCAATAATTTCGGCAACGGTTAACGCAGTCATATTAACAATACGGCGCACAGTGGCCGATGGTGTTAATACATGAACAGGTTTAGCCACACCTAATAAAATCGGCCCAATCGTGACATCATTACCTAANNAATAAATTAGCATTACCTGTTAGGCTAGAATTAGGAAACTCGGTACGTCGAATTTCTTCACTCAACGCAGAGTCACCGTGCATTTCGCCATCAACTTCTAAATCGGGTGCATTGGCTTTAACNNATACCAAAACGACGAATTTCTTCGGCAGCCAATAAAGTCATTTCGGCAATTTGTGCCGTGGTTGGCTCGGGGTTAACGTAGGTGTCGGCAATAAACATATTACGGTCTTCACCCATTAATACATTCATGGCATAAAAGTTTTTGGCGTTTTTGCTTAGGCCAATCACTTGTTCTACATAATCTAAATGCAAATGGAAGTGACCAAATGTGCCGCAAATCATACCGTCAGCTTCGCCAAAATGGACTAACAACGCGCCAATTAAGGTGGTACGACGACGTACTTCACGCATCGCAAGCTCTAAACCTATACCCCGTCTACACATGATTTCATGGTAGTAGGTATAGTATTTTTCATAATGCGCTAAGTTGTCTTGGTCAATTAAACCAAAGTCTTGGCCTGCACGAATCCGTAAACCTAACTTTTGAATTTGTTTGTTAATATCTTCGGTACGACCTACTAACAACGGAAAAGCCAAACCTTCATCTACGACAATTTGTACCGCGCGTAATACACGCTCGTCTTCGCCTTCACAAAACACAATACGCTTATTAGGCGCGGTTTGAGCTTGGGCAAAGACGGGCTTCATAATAAAAGCGGAGTTATAGACAAACTCAGAAAGTTTTTGGCGATAGGCTTTAAAGTCTTCGATAGGGCGCGTGGCAACTCCCGAATCCATTGCGGCTTTGGCAACGGCAGGGGCAATTTCCATAATTAAACGCGAGTCTAAGGCTTTAGGAATAATATATTCCGCGCCAAAACTGGTTGCTTCACCATAGGCAACTTCATTACGTTCAATGTGTGCCATACGCGCAATCGCATGCACACTGGCAATTTTCATTTCTTCGTTAATGGTGGTTGCACCAACATCTAACGCGCCTCTAAAAATATAAGGGAAGCATAAGGCATTATTTACTTGGTTTGGATAGTCTGAGCGACCCGTTGCAATAATAGCATCTTGACGAACGGCCTTAATTTCTTCGGGCATGATTTCGGGGGTAGGGTTAGACAAGGCAAAAATAATCGGGCTATTGGCCATACTGGCAACCATTGCGGGTTTAACAATGCCTGCGGTTGATAAACCCAAAAACATATCTGCGCCAACCATCACGTCAGCCAATGTGCGTGCGTCAGTTTGTTGGGCATATTTTGCTTTGCTGTCATCCATGGCGCGGCCATGATGCAACACGCCTTTGGAGTCAGCCACAAAAATATTATGGCGGCTTGCACCAATAGCACACAATAAATCTAAACAAGAAAGAGCGGCTGCGCCTGCGCCCGAACATACAATTTTAATGTCTTCAATTTTTTTGTTGACTAATTTTAGCGCGTTTAATAAACCTGCACCCACAATAATAGATGTGCCGTGTTGGTCATCATNNTCTTCATGCGTTCACGGAGTTTTTTCTCGATATAAAAACATTCAGGAGCTTTAATGTCTTCGAGGTTAATACCACCAAACGTTGGCTCTAAGGAGGCAATAATATCAACTATTTTATCAGGGTCGCGCTCATCAATTTCGATGTCAAAAACATCTACGCCCGCAAACTTTTTAAATAAAACGCCTTTACCTTCCATGACAGGTTTAGACGCTAAGGGGCCAATATCGCCCAAGCCTAATACAGCCGTACCGTTACTAATCACCGCAACCAAGTTACCACGCGCAGTATAACGCGACACAGTGCTTGGGTCTTTTTCGATTTCTAAACACGGTGCAGCCACACCAGGTGAATAAGCCAAGGCTAAATCGCGTTGGTTAGATAGTTGTTTGCTAGGTGTTACCGAGATTTTGCCGGGATGTGGAAACTCATGATAATCCAAAGCGGCTTTACGAAATGCCTCATCCATACTTTATTCTTGCTAATGCAAGCCTCTTTCAATAAGTGAACACAAATACCATTAGGGTATTCGTTTTAAAACGTGGGTTAATATAACATGTTGTACTGACTAACAAAATCGTTGTAATAGTCAGTGAGGTGGAGTCGATGACTCCTGAGCTTTAGTAAGTATGGTGGTGGCCAAAACTTACATAGTCTGTATGACTCTTTCCCTTTTGGGGCAATCTTTAGCGGATTGTAGTGTCAGGCCAACTCGGGATGGGTGTGGAGTCGGTGCTAAAACACTAAAAGAAATGATAAGCGGGGTATAGCCTATAAAAATACTATGCTTAGCCTAACTTGGCAAGAGACAAACTCTACACAGGCAAAAGTTTACATGGGCATAAGCGTATAATTCTTAAATGCGCTAAGATACGCCAAATTAAAGTCAATGAGTGAGTCGAATTATGGAACATATTCTTCATCCCAAAGCACAAGCCTTATTAGATGCACAAGTTGCTTATATTATGCAGCGTTTAAATGCGAATGACTTAGCAGTTACTTTGCAGCAAGAAATAGACCTAATTTTGGCAAATGCACCGTTATTAACGCTTAACGAATGTGTGACTAGCGACATGATTAAAGAGACGGTGCATGGTTACGCCATAGAGTTAGAGTTAGGGGCAGGGGTGTTTGATATTATTGGTGATATTGCCAGAACCATACATGGCCATAACGTACACCAACAAACCACTTTAAATGACATTGTACCCGACAAGCATGTAGAGCAAATTTTAGACAAAGTATTAGAGTTAACCGAGGTGCGCGAATACGTTTTACATGAAGCGGTGATTAATCCTGTGTATGCCGCCTTAGCCTCGGATGTGATGTATTACGGTTTACGTGATTATTTAGTGTCACAAATGGGGGGCAAAAAAAGTAGTCAACGAATGGCCACGGTTTTATCGTGGAGTAAAAGTTTAGTTGAGCGTGTTCCTGCTGATATTGAGCAGTTAATCGAATTAAACCTACGTCAATATATTCAAAAAAGTATTCAGAGTGTGTTAATTGAAAGTAAAAGCTTTTTGACACATATAGATGTTCAAAAACTACGCGATAATTTATTAGATATTTGGGAAGATATTAAACAGCATCCGATTAGCACTTATCAGCAATTATTAAGCAGTTTAGATGTAGAAGAGTTTTTTGTATTAACGTATGAGTTTTGGCGTGATTTTAGACAAAGTGATTATTTTAAAGTGCTGATTGATGCAGGTATTGACGCATTTTTTAATCGTTATGGCACCACCACACTCGATGTTTTATTAGACGAAGTCGGTATTAAACGCGAAATGTTAATTGCTGATGCCTTACGCTTTGTGCCGCCCGTACTAGGTATTATGCAGCAAAAATCATTGTTAGAACCACTAATTAGACAGCATTTAGAACCGTTTTATCAGTCGGATGCAGTGCAGCAAATTTTAAGTGATTAACTCTGATTTAACAGTAAAAAAATCCATGTAACACATGCCGCTGTAATAAAAATAACGATAGCACTTAGCCATATACTCATAGAGGTTGCTGGCTTAGGTGTGGTGGCGGCATGTAAATCGGGGTGCGCGCGCTCGTAGGCTTCAACCGCTTCTTTAGCTTCTTTTAGGCTTAAGGGGTTTTCTTGGCGTACTATTTTAATGGCATCAATTTTATGACCTAAAGCCAATGCACCAATGGCGGATAATGGCAGTGGTGTAGAATAATGTTGTATCATGGTCGGGCTTCCTTTCTAGTGTAAAGACAGCTTGTCTGTTTATTAATTTATATCTTTTGTTTTAGCAGAAAAGTCTGCATAAACAATGGGTTTTTATGCCAAATACCGCACATTTTGTTTATGAAATAGCCACTTGTGTGCAGCACTTCACAAAGCAAGGTGCTTATGGTGTAGATTTGAGGGGATAATGTCATTGGCATAAATGACACTTGTATAATGTAGCATGTTTTTTAATCAGTTTGGTGGTGCTTGTGTAATGTGCTTTTATCCTTAATATTAAAATATGATGTAATAAGCAATATCCCATCTACTGCCTAAAATTGTGTAAAATCTGACTTGCCTAGTGACGGATATTTAGGCAGAGTAATCTAGCTCAAAAAATAGTTTATTTATAGGCTATATCTATATTTTTTGTTTTTTAATAATCAAAACAGTGAGTTATAAAATATGTCCTATATAAACTTTTATTTTTCTGCTTAGGCTGTACACTCTTATGGCCAAAAACAATCAACCCTTACAAACATTAAAGGTCGCCTTTTTGGGTGGTCGTGGTTGTGGAAAAACAACATTACTCGCTAGTTATTTAGGCCATATGGCTAGTAGCCGTTGGCAAAAAGAACACCAATATTACTTAAGTACGCCCGATTCTGGCGACTCTAAACGCTTAAATGAATTGTTTCAGGGCTTATGTAATGGCTTTTTTCCCGAGGCAACCATTAAACGTGCCTCTGCTTATCGTTTTCAAATGCACGTTGAAGCATGTGACGGTATTCCTTTAGAAATTCAATGGTTAGACTACCCCGGTGAATGGTGGGAGCGTGAGCCTGCCGATGCCAAAGAAAAAAAACAACGTGACGAGTGTTTAAAGCGCATGGTGCATAGTCATGTGTGTTTTTTGGTGATAGATGGCGCGCAGTTTCAACGTCATGGCGAAACCTATTTACGCGCCCATTTAGCCCACATGACTAACGAAATTGCGAATTTATTACGCCATAGTGGTAATGCCAAAAAGAAAAATAATCCGCTTAAAGATATGGTGTGGGTCATGGCGTTAAGCAAAGCCGATACCCTCGAAAGCACTTTAACTGCCGCCGATTTTGCCGACTTTGTTAATCGTTATGCAGGTGACCAGTTAGATACCTTACGTCAGCGTTTAGGTGAAGCAGGGTGTCCTTCGTTTGGCATGAATTATTTATTGTTTTCGTCCGTTTTAGGGACAGGCCAGCGTATTGTTGATATTAACAAAACCATCGGTTTGGATTTAATTGCGCCGTTGGCCTTACGCACTATTTTAGAAAAAGAACTCCAAAATATCGAAAAATCAGCGGTATTAAAACGTGTGTTTGCAGGCAGTGCCGATAGAGGCGCATTACAAGCCTTGTTTAATGTATTGCGTCAGTTGTTGGCCAAATGGCCAGATAGGTCAACACGCGATTTAGGTGATTTGTTATTTAATAAAGCCGAAACATGGGTCGGTGGTCGCGCTCAAGACTTACAAAACGAGATGGATGCTCAACAGCAACAAGGCCATAGTTTAAAAGCCGCCGAATCTATTCTTAAAATGGCGTTAAGCAAGCCAGAGAATCGCAAATATTTTTATGTGCCTTTGTTACGCGTTGGTATCAATCGATAGGTGGAATGATGTATGGAAAACTTGGTGATAGATACCCAACTCGTGTGGATGACGTGTGGTATTGATGCAGGTTATCAAATTTTATTAGCGCCACCTGCGTTAAGTAAAACGTGGGTTGACTTATTAGAAGGCGCGTTTGCTAATTTTGAAGTAGGCGATGCCTCGCTTAAAACCGTCGAAATTAACTACGAAGGCGGCAAAGCCTTAGCATTGGCCTTTTTTGACCCCACGTTATGTGATGCCAGTTCGCGCCCCATTAAGCATTTTATGCTGCTATTAGGCATGAATGACACGGTATTTAAAAAAGCCAATTTGCTATTAGTTGCCCCATTATTGCAACAGCTTAAACCTGCTTTTGAGGTGATTTGCCAAGCCTCACGTTATACCTCTGAGCAAGAAATTATGCGTTTAGCGCAAAATCAACAGAGTGAGCGTAATATTCGTTTAGAGTTTCAGTCAAAAATGGCCTCGTTAAAATTGGGCTCAAAAACTAAAGCAGCCAACACAAAAGTAACTAACACTAATGCCAAAATAAATACTAAAGAGCTATTACAAGAACTAAGTAGTAATCAATCACTAAGTGATGATGACGAAGCCTTAGCCATGCCTTTATGGTTAAAATGGGCATTTACCTTAGTTATTTTAGTGGCCATTTTGGCAGGTATTTGGGTCGGATTGAGTACATAGCTTTTAAAGCAGGAGTAAAAGAAACAGTGCAGTTGAGTCATGCGGAGTGGACATCGTGGTTAGCTATTTTTGATGAATGGGTTGCCCAAGTTTTTGTGATTGTATTAGTCACTTTATTAGTTAATTTTGTCGCCAAACGTATTATGGCACGTATGGCGGTGCGTTTTGCCCTTACGGCCAACCCGTGGGACGATGCTATTGTAGATGCCTTACAAAAACCCTTATCTTTTTTAATTTGGTTAATCGGTTTAACTATCTCGGTGTATGTGATTAAAGAAGCCACCCAACAAAGTATTTTTGCTGCTGCCGCCCCTCTTAGAGACTTAGGCATTGTGTTTGCCTTGTCATGGTTTTTGTATCGATTAGCCTACAATGTCGAACTTAATGTGATTAATATTCATGAGCAAGAAGACCGAAATTACGACAAAACCACCGCTGTTGCCTTAGGAAAATTAGTCCGTTTATCGTTAATGATTACCACGACTTTAGTTGCGTTACAAACCTTAGGTATTTCTATTTCGGGTGTATTAGCCTTTGGTGGCGTAGGTGGTATAGCCATTGGTTTTGCGGCACGTGATTTATTAGCCAATTTTTTTGGCGCATTGATGGTGTATTGGGATAGACCTTTTAATGTGGGGGATTGGATTCGCTCGCCAGACCGTGAAATAGAAGGAACGGTTGAAGATATTGGTTGGCGATTAACACGCATTCGTACGTTTGACCAACGGCCTTTGTATGTGCCTAATTCGATTTTTACAGGGATTGTGGTCGAAAACCCATCGCGTATGGCTAACAGACGCATTAACGAAACCATTGCGATTCGTTATGCCGATATTAATAAAATGGCAGCCATTGTTGAGAAAGTAAAAGCGATGTTAACGGCTCACCCTGATATAGATACCTCTAAAACACTAATGGTTAATTTTGATACTTTTAATAAATCATCGGTCGATTTTTTTATTTATACCTTTACCAAAACCACTCAATGGGTTGAGTTTCATCATATTAAACAAGATGTCTTGCTAAAAATTTCGGATATTGTGGAGCAGCACGGCGCGCAAATGGCCTTTCCTACCACAACCTTGGATTTGCCGCCTGAGTTTAAAAAAGTGGATTAAAGAGTTACTACAACTTCGCCAAAGCCACATTAATCGCTTTGGTATCCACAAAATTTGGGTCAAAATTACCTAAACGCTGTTTTAAGCGCAAATACTCAGGGTCGTTAGAGTTATTGAGAGCCAAGCGTAAATGATAATAACCACCTAATCCGCCACAGTCTTCGGGTGGGCAAGCCCCTGCCGCATGAGTGCAAGTGGGTGTGGTGTTGTCACTGGTTAGTATCTTTTCTAAAACAATACTATGTTGCCAGTTATTGCTCATATCATAAATATACGTCAGTTTGTCTTTAACGCCTGTTAATAATTTGCTGAGTTTAACTTTATCGGCAGGATACATACCGTTGTCATCTTCAGGAAACACTTCTCCAAAAGAATATTCTTCATAATCAAACGCATAACTATGACGATTTTGCCAACCCATCGCTACTTGTACAATATCGTGAAACACCGCCAAGTTTAAATTGGCAGGTACTAAAACCCGTCGCCAAATGANNTTACAAGTTTTTCAGTTTTTCTAACTGTTCTTGTAATTTGGCTTGTGCGGCTTTGGCATCGTCAAGTTTCTTTTGCTCTTGAGCAATCACAGCGGCAGGAGCTTTGGCAGTAAAACTCTCGTTGCTGAGTTTGCCGCCAATACGCGCGACTTCACCTTCCAAACGATTAAGCTCTTTGCCTAAACGGGCAGCTTCGGCATCTTTGTCAATAAAACCTTTTAATGGCACTAACACCGCCATGTCGCCCACTAATGCGGTGGCCGCAGGCGGTAATTCGGCATCATTGGCTAAAATGGTTAGGCTATCTAAACGTGCTAAAAAGTTAAGTTGTGAGCGATAGCGTTCTAAACGCAGCGCATCATCGGCACTGACGTTATGGCACAACACAGGCAAGGCTTTACTTGGCGAAATATTCATTTCACCACGAATGTTACGAATCCCAGCAATCACGCCTTTTAACCATTCTACGTCCGCTTCCGCTTGTACATTGATTTTGCTGTTATCAGGTTGTGGATAGGCTTCGAGCATAATACTCTCGCCCGATTTGCCCACTAAGCCTTTAACACGTTGCCAAATTTCTTCGGTAATATAAGGCATAATTGGGTGCATTAAGCGCAACATCGTTTCTAAAACACGCAACAAAGTACGGCGTGTCCCTGCTTTGGCGGCAGGACTGCTATCGCCATTTAAGACAGGTTTGGTTAGTTCTAAATACCAATCGCAGTATTCGTTCCACACAAATTCGTAAATGGCTTGTGAGGCTTGGTCAAGGCGATAGTTATCTAAGGCATTAATCACCTGTTGTTCGGCACGTTGCAAACGGCTAATAATCCATTGGTCAGCCACGCTTAATTCAATATTATCATGGTTAACGGCAAAGTCTTGGCCTTCGCAATTGCTTAATACAAAACGTGCGGCGTTCCATAACTTATTGCAAAAGTTGCGATAACCTTCTAAACGGCGCATATCCCAATTAATGTCGCGGCCTGTTGAGGCTAACGAGGCAAAAGTAAAACGTAAGGCATCGGTGCCATAAGCGTTAATCCCCTCAGGAAACTCTTTGCGCGTGGCTTTTTCGATTTTGGGCGCATCTTGGGGCTTCATTAAGCCTGTGGTGCGTTTGGCCACCAAAGACTCTAAATCAATGCCGTCAATAATGTCTAAAGGGTCTAACACATTGCCTTTAGATTTAGACATTTTGTTGCCATCTGCATCACGCACCAAACCATGCACATACACCGTTTTGAATGGCACTTGTGGGCTACCGTCAGGGTTTTTCATAAAGTGCATGGTCATCATCATCATGCGCGCAACCCAAAAGAAGATGATGTCAAAGCCTGTCACCAATACATCAGTTGGGTGAAAAGTGCTTAATTCGGGTGTTTGTTTTGGCCAACCTAAGGTAGAAAATGTCCATAGGGCAGAAGAAAACCATGTATCTAAAACATCTTCATCTTGACGTAACGCAAGGCTATCCGCGAGTTTGTACTGTTGACGTACTTCGGCTTCGTCACGGCCTACATAAATGTTGCCTGCCTCGTCATACCATGCAGGAATACGATGCCCCCACCATAATTGCCTTGAAATACACCAGTCTTGAATATCGCGCATCCACGCAAAATACATATTTTGGTATTGCTCTGGTACAAACTTAACACGGCCATCTTCTACCGCTTCAATCGCGGGTTTGGCTAATTCTTTGGCAGAAACATACCATTGGTCGGTTAACCACGGCTCTACAATCACGCCCGAACGGTCACCACGAGGGGCTTTGAGTTTGTACGGTTCGATTTTGTCTAACCAACCGTTTTCTTCGGCTTCTTTAACCAATTTTTTACGCGCCACAAAACGCTCTAAGCCTGCATAACTTTCGGGTAGATAAATAGTTTCTTGTTTAATTGGCTTGTTATGGCTTGTTTCTATAGAGAGCCCATTACTTATTGAGCTACTGCTATGAGACCCGACAACATACGGTGTAGTTTCTGCCAATATATTTGCATCTTTATCAAAAATATTAATCAGTGGCAGGTTGTGACGTAAACCAACTTCATAGTCATTAAAGTCATGGGCAGGGGTAATTTTAACGCAACCTGTCCCAAATGCCTTATCAACATAACCATCAGCAATAATTGGAACTAAACGGCCTGTAAGCGGTAAAATAACTTTTTGACCAACCAAGTGTTTGTAACGCTCATCATCAGGGTTGATAGCAACGGCTGCATCACCCAATAAAGTTTCAGGGCGCGTAGTAGCAACGACTAAATAGTTTTTTCCATCTTGTGTAAGTAAGTTGGTATCTTCAAAAAAATAGCGAAAGTGCCACATTGAGCCATTTTCTTCTTCGCTTAAAACTTCTAAGTCCGAAATCGCGGTATGTAATTTAGGATCCCAATTTACTAAACGCTTACGTTTATAAATTAGTCCATCATCGTATAAACGCACAAAAGCTTCTTTTACAGCCTCCGATAAACCATCATCCATCGTAAAGCGTTCACGACTCCAATCGACAGACGAACCTAAACGACGAATTTGACGCGTAATTGTGCCGCCCGATTGGGCTTTCCAGTCCCACACTTTATCCAAAAACTTATCGCGGCCTAAATCATGGCGGCTAATATTTTGTGCTGCCAATTGACGCTCAACCACCATTTGTGTGGCAATGCCTGCGTGGTCTGTACCCACTTGCCATAAGGTGTTGTGGCCTTTCATGCGGTGATAACGCACCAAGCTATCCATAATGGTATTGTTAAAGCCGTGTCCCATGTGCAATGAGCCAGTCACATTGGGTGGCGGAATCATGATGCAATAAGGTGTGCCGTTACCTGAGGGGGCAAAATACCCGTTTTGTTCCCACTGTTGATACCAACGAGTTTCGCTATCTTTGGCGTTAAAAGTTGCGTCCAGAGTCATAAAAATTACCGTAACTAAAGCTAGAAAAATTTGGGG
>DDBM01000050.1:0-5009 GCA_002333125.1 Moraxellaceae bacterium UBA2032
ATTCGCCGTCTAAGTACCCTTGATGCTGAGTTTGACAGCCAATTATCCGCTTTATTAGCGTGGGATTCGGTTAATGATGCTCAGTTACAACAAACTGTTGTTGATATTATTGAGCGTGTCAAAACCCAAGGTGATGAAGCTCTGCTTGACTATACGCATCGTTTTGACCAATTGTCGGCACAAACAATGAACGAGCTAACCATTTTGCCCGAGCAATTATTGGCAGCGTATGATGGCTTAAATACTGAGCAGCGTAGTGCCTTAGCTACTGCCGCCGAGCGGATTCGTCATTATCATAGCAAGCAAAAACAAGACTCTTGGCAATATAAAGAAGTAGATGGCACTATTTTAGGGCAACAAATTACCCCCTTAGACCGCGTCGGTATTTATGTTCCCGGTGGCAAAGCCAGTTATCCCTCATCGGTATTAATGAATGCTATTCCTGCTAAAGTGGCAGGCGTTAATGAAGTTATTATGTGCGTGCCAACACCACGTGGCGAAGTCAACCAATTAGTGTTAGCGGCGGCGTATGTGGCAGGAGTAGATAAAGTTTTTACTTTAGGCGGCGCACAAGCGGTGGCGGCATTGGCTTATGGTACAGACTCAATTCCTAAAGTCGATAAAATTGTTGGGCCGGGTAATAGTTACGTTGCTACTGCAAAACGCTTGGTATTTGGCCAAGTGGGTATTGATATGATTGCAGGGCCATCCGAGATTTTGATTTATTGTGACGGCAAAACACCTGCGGATTGGATAGCGATGGATTTGTTTTCGCAAGCCGAACATGACGAGCAAGCCCAAGCGATTTTGATTAGCGAAGATGCCGATTATTTAACGGCTGTTGAAGAATCTATCGAAAAGTTATTACCTACCTTAGAGCGCGCACCTATTGCACGTGCGTCTTTACTTGAGCGTGGTGCATTAATTTTGGTGCAAAATCAGCAACAAGCACTCGATTTAATCAATCGTATTGCGCCTGAGCATTTAGAGTTGTCTATAGACAATCCAGAAGCCTTATTACCACAGATTCGTCATGCAGGGGCAATTTTTATGGGGCGTTATACGCCAGAGGCTTTAGGCGATTATTGTGCAGGGCCTAACCATGTATTACCTACATCGGGTACAGCGCGTTTTTCGTCTCCATTAGGTGTATATGACTTTCAGAAACGCTCTAGTATTATTTACTGTTCACCGCAGGGTGCAAGTCATTTAGCAGGTGTAGCTTCGGTGTTAGCACGAGGCGAAAGTTTAACCGCTCATGCGCGCTCGGCTGAGTATCGTATGATTGGCGAAGCGAAGGATGAATGATGGATTTATCAGATAAATTTGTGCAATTTGCACAGTCAGGTAATCAGCAGCGTTTATCTGCTCAAGATGGACGTTTGTTGCAAGGTTGGATTATGGAAGTCACAGAGGATTCTCTGTTAATAAGTACAGGTGCAGGCGAAAAGGGCAGTGATGTGTGGTTAAAGTTAGCCGACATCAACCTTAGCAGTCTTGCTTATTGGGATAGCAAAACTCAGCAGTGGTTAGCTTTTAGTATTTAAAACGTATTTTTATATGGTGCGTGAAGCCTTTATGGTTTTTTGTTAGTGCCTGCCGCAGGCCTTACTTTTGTTTAGGCAAAAGTAAGCAAAACCATTTGTGGTGCAGAACTCGGCATCCATGCCTCAAACAAGCTGCACCACGCCATCCCTGAAATACCCTTTGATTAAACATTAGAGTGTTATCGTCAACATGACCAATCAATCTTATTGGAGTCCTCTAGTCAGAGAACTCGTGCCATATACCCCTGGTGAACAGCCTAAAGTCGCTAATTTAATTAAGCTCAATACCAACGAAAACCCGTATCCACCATCACCTTTAGCATTAAATGCCATGCAAGATGCGGTTAATGAGAGTTTACGTTTGTATCCCGACCCTGATGCGACCGCGCTTAAACAAGCGATTGCTAATTATTATGGCGTAGAGCGCAACCAAGTGTTTGTGGGTAATGGCTCGGACGAAGTGTTGGCTCATGCTTTTATGAGTTTTTTTAAGCACGATAAACCGATTTTGTTTCCTGATATTTCTTATAGTTTTTATAAGGTATATGCAGGTTTGTATGAAGTTGAATATCAAACCATTGCTTTAAATGAGCAATTTCAAATTAATGTCGCTGATTATCATGCCAATAATGGCGGCATTATTTTTCCCAATCCCAATGCGCCTACAGGTTGTGTGTTGCCTTTAGCAGAGATTGAAAAACTGTTACAAGCAAACACCCATAGCGTAGTCATTGTAGATGAGGCTTACATCGATTTTGGTGGTCACAGTGCCATTAGTTTAGTAAATCAATATCCGCAATTGTTAGTGACACAAACTTTATCAAAATCACGTTCTTTAGCAGGATTGCGTGTAGGTTTTGCTATTGGCCAAGCACATTTAATTGAAGCATTAGAACGGGTTAAAAATAGCTTTAACTCATACCCTATGGATAAAGTAGCGATTGCAGGAGGAGTGGCGGCTTTTGAAGATAAAGCCTATTTTGCCCAAACCTGCCAAGCTATTATTGAGAGTCGTGAGCATCTCGCTACTCAGTTAAGCAACTTAGGGTTTGAAGTATTACCCTCAGCAGCTAACTTTGTTTTTGTGCGTCATCCTCAACATGATGCCGCGACTATTGCCTTAGCGTTACGCCAACAAGCAATTATTGTGCGCCATTTTAAATTACCGCGTATTGAGCAGTTTTTGCGAATTACCGTAGGCAAACCTAGTGAAAATGACGCTTTAGTTGGTGCTTTAACATCAATTTTGTAAGTTTTTTTGGTTAATACAGGAAATATAGCGTAATGGAAAAAGCACAATATGCAGGTTTTTGGATTAGATGTTATGCCACATTTATTGATATATTGGCGATGTTGCTATTTATTTCTGTCCCATTAACACTGATTTATGGCGCAGCATATTGGCAAAGTAATCATGGGATTTTAGGTTTTTGGGATGTTTTTTTGGGATACATTGTTCCGTTTGTTGCAACAATATGGTTGTGGACAACTTTGGGTGCCACACCAGGTAAACTGGTTGCCAAACTTAAAATTGTGGATGCAGAAACAGGTTCTAAATTATCTATAGGCCAAGCATTCATACGATATATTGCATATATTCCTGCGATGTTGGTATTTTTCTTAGGATTTATTTGGGTGGCTTTTGATAAAAAAAAGCAAGGTTGGCATGACAAAATAGCAGGTACAGTAGTTATTAGAGAGGATGGATTAGACTGAATTTTAGGCTTACGCCGTTTATCAATATTGATAAACGGCATAAGCACTAGATTTACTCTTGTTCTTCGGGTTGTTCAGCTTGAGGACGTGTTCCGATAGTGATTTCTAACTCTACCTCCTGACCATTACGTTTAACCACCACAGGTATTTTGGTGTTGGGTTTAACTTTGGCAATCGTATTCATTAGCTGATTGGCGGTAGTCATTTTTTGGTTATTGATACTTAAAATAATATCGTTAGGACGCATACCACCTTGTGCCGCAGGGCCACCACGCATCACGCCAGCAATAGAGACACCTTCGCTCTTTTGATTGTTGAGTGAGCCATCTTCGTTAAAGTTTTGGTCAGCTTGTTTTATTTCTACCCCTAACCAACCACGCACCACCTGACCATGACTAATAATTTCTAACATCACCGATTGCGCTAATTGAGCAGGAATCGCAAAACCAATCCCCATAGAACCACCCGAACGCGAATAAATGGCAGTATTAATGCCCACTAAATTACCTGATACATCAATCAGCGCACCACCCGAGTTGCCTGGGTTAATTGCTGCATCGGTTTGAATAAAGTCTTCAAAGGCGTTGATACCTAAGCCATTTCGCCCTAAAGCCGAAACAATACCTTGAGTCACGGTTTGCCCTACGCCAAAGGGGTTACCAATAGCCAAAACCACATCACCTACGTCATTGGCCGATGTTTTAAAAGCTAAAGTAGGCAAATCTTTTAAATCTACTTTAATCACCGCAATATCGCTGTCTGGGTCAGTACCAATCAGTTTGGCTTTGGCTTTGCGGCCATCATGTAAGGCCACGACAATATCGGTTGCCTTACCCACTACATGATTATTAGTCAAAATATAACCGTCTTTAGACACAATCACGCCCGATCCTAAACCAGAACGAGGTTCTGATTCTTGTTGATTTAAGCCATGAAACTCAAAAAAACGTCTAAAGGCAGGGTCATTCATGAGGGGATTAGTATTGTGTTTAACGACTTGCGTGGTAAAAATATTGACCACCGCAGGGGCAGCCGCTTTAACAGCAGGCGCATAAGAAACCACGCCACTGGCATTGCCTTGAATCGCAACAGGGCGTTCTTGACTTAAAGTGACTTGAGTTGGCGTAGCAGATTCGGTTTTTTCTTTGGGCTGACACGCTACAAGGCTGACTAAACTACAAGCAATCACAAGACGCGTAAGAGGGTGTGACATAAAAATCATTCCATATAACACGGGGAAGAATATACTTAGTCTTATTCTAAAATACCTTAAGAGTAAATAATGGCCTCTTTAACACAACTTAGCGAATTGTTACAAAGCACTCTAAAACCCCACCTATTTAATGACTATTGCCCTAATGGTTTACAAGTTGAAGGTAGGGCTCATATTAAACGTGTAGTGACGGGTGTGACAGCGTGCCAAGCCTTAATAGATAAAGCGATTGAGCTTCAAGCTGATGCTGTTTTGGTACATCACGGTTTTTTTTGGAAAAACGAAAATCCGTGTGTGATTGGGATTAAACAAAAGCGTCTTAAAGCCTTATTAGCACATGATATTTCGTTATTTGCCTATCATTTGCCCTTAGATGCGCATCATGAGTTGGGTAATAATGTGCAGTTGGCTAAAAAACTTGGTTTAGGCATGACCGAGGCGTTATATCCCGATAATCCTAAACAAGTGGGTAATATTGCCATATTAGATGAAGCGATGTTGGCGACTGATTTTGCTAGTTTGTGTGAGCGTGT
>DDBM01000050.1:5090-5238 GCA_002333125.1 Moraxellaceae bacterium UBA2032
AGCCCCTTTTCTACGCTCTGCAAGTTTTAGAGGATTATTATGTCATTAGTTAAACCACACGGCAGCGATGTGCTTGTACCCTTACTTTTAGAAGGTGAGGCTTTAGCCGCAGAATTAGCGCGCGCTCAATCCTTAAAAAAAGTTTTAA
>DDBM01000010.1 GCA_002333125.1 Moraxellaceae bacterium UBA2032
CATCATAATCATAATTTAGCCATGCTTGCTCAATGCTAAATTCATTGCCCAAATCATTGCCATGATAAGAGCCTTTAACTAATGTTTTAAGGTCGTTTGTCCACTGCACTTGCAAACCTACGTCGCCATAATCAAAGGCATTGCCATTTTGATAAGATGCTTGTTGCCCTGCTTCTAAGGCATTAGCTAAACGTGCAACTGGATATGCTGAGTCACTATACAAATAACGCCCACCCATATTTAAAATAGGCGTAAATTTTTCATCGGTCGTGATTTCATGTGCTTGTGCAAACAAAGGCAAAACACATAACACATAACAGAGCTTTTTAGACATGGTTTAAGGATTCTGTGGCAAAAATGGATTAGCAAATTGGGGATTATGTAAAAACTCGTCATCGGTCAAGGTTTTTAAAAAAGCCACAATATCCGCTTTTTCTTGCTCGTTAAGGTCGATACGCGTAATCAACTCACTTTTAAAAGGATTATTACGGCCATCGCCCGCATTAACACCCTCAACGATATTACGCCCACCTGCGGCATAAAAATCTAATACTGCTTCTAGGGTTGGGAGTGAACCATCGTGCATATAAGGGGCTGTGACGGCTACATTACGCAAACTAGAGGCGCGAAACTTGCCCATATCCTGTGGCTGACCTGACAATTCAAAAACACCACGATTAGGAAAGGGAAAATCACCCGTTCCACCAATATTAAATAATCCTGTATTATGAAATGGCGTTTCTATAACCCGTGTGCCTGCATGACGCACTTGGTCATTCAAATTAAAGCTGCCATGACAATGAAAACACTCTGCTTTTTCGCCAAAAAACAAATTCTTACCGCGTAATTCACTCTCGGATAACGTCGCTTTGTTTTGATTAAATTGGTCATAACGCGAATTACCCGAAATTAAAGCACGTTGAAAAGTCGCAATAGCCTTAATAATATTTGTGTAATTAATAGCTTGGGGGTCTTGAGGAAAGGCTAGCTTAAATAAAAGTTGATATTGGTTATCTTGTTGAAAACGCTGCAAAACTGCTGCTTTGTTATTATCGTTTAAGCCTAGCTCTATAGGATTCTCGCCAAACATTGGCACTTCCATTTGTTTTTCTAAGCTAGTTAGCGCAGGATTTGCCCATGTAATTGTCGTGTTATAGACCACATTTGCCAAATGTTGCGAATTGCGAGGATGCAGCTCACCTGTAGAGCCTTTGGCAACCGTTAAACCATCGGTAAAGGCTTTTTCTTGTAAATGACACGTGCCACAGGCTTGTAAACCATTACCCGATAAACGCACATCATAAAAAAGATGGCGGCCTAACTCGACCTTTTGAGTCGTCATTGGATTATCCGCAGGAACAAAAGGCGTAGGAAATGAAGCTGGCAAATGCCAGCTCCATGTTGATGTGGTTAATGCGGGGTCTTCGGTAGATGTGCCTGTATTACAAGCAGATAAACTTAACACAGCGAAGATGGTGACTAGATATTTATTCATAACACTCAAAAAATAATTAGGGCTGATGCTTAAAATAACCCTCACCCCAACCCTCTCCCACAACGGGAGAGGGAATTTTCTTACTTGGCAACCACTTTAAACACGGTTTGAGTTTTAGTTGAGTGTGCTTTGCCTGTTAAAAGGTCTAAACCTAGTGCTTCAAAAATCACACCGCACTCACTGTCTGTTGCGCCAGACATACAACCCACAGCACTATTTTGATTGAGTGCAATATCAGACTGAGCAAGCAATGCTGGCACGTCTAACACCACTTTTTGCTTAGCTGCATCAAAACTATTGAGCGTAATATTTGCCAAATTAGGATTAGTACAGCTATAACCTGCTGCATCTGAGCCTGTACAACCTGTTGCGCCTATATGTACCACCCAACTGCTAACGACAGCATCATCAGTAGTATCAGGCGTACCTTTTTGATTAACTACACCACCTGTGGGTTTTACTTCGATTTTGGCAAATTTGCGACCACCCTGCCAAGACCAAGCCATTGCTGCCACATCTAAAGGCGCATTAATTGCCGTTGTATTGCTATGATTTAAATCAATGGTTTTGGCTAACTCATCAAGCCCTGTATCAGGTACACCAAGGGTAAATTTAATACCTGTATAAGTGCCTGTTGGGACTTTTCCTGTAATTTTGGTATGAAGTGTCGCGTCCCCCGCACAAGAACCCGTTGCATCTTCAAAATCGAGTAAAGCAACACCATAATTTTGATATTCATTTTTGTCTAAAGACACATTAACAGCTTGGCCTTTATTGTTAATCAATTGAAGGGATGATACATAAAAACGTAAATCTTGCAGTTCTGCCGTTTTGTTGCTTGTGCCTAAATTAGACACTTCATTGACTGCGCCACATTTAACGTCTTGATTATTGGCTTGTGCCGCAAACTGAATATTTACGGCTTGCGTAGTATTAACAATAGGTAGTGGGTCGTCACTACTCCCGCCACCACACGCCGTTAATAATGCAGTAGAAGATACATAAGATAAAGCCAACAAAGTACGCATCATTTTTCCTGTTAGATAAAATTTTGCGTATTTTAATAGATAATACTCTCTCGTAACTGCGACATGATGTCGCAGGGTAACAAGCCTACTCCTCACCCAAAAAACCACCACTTTGTCTTGCCCATAAACGCGCATATAAACCATTAGCGGCCAATAATTGACTATGCGTGCCTTGCTCTACAATACGGCCTTCATCAAGCACAATGAGTCTATCCATTGCCGCAATCGTTGATAACCTATGCGCAATCGCAATCACCGTTTTACCCTCCATGAGTTGATATAAACTGGTTTGAATCGCTGCTTCGACTTCAGAATCTAAGGCACTGGTGGCTTCGTCTAATAATAAAATAGGCGCGTCTTTTAACATGACACGCGCAATGGCAATGCGCTGCCGTTGACCACCCGACAACTTAACGCCACGCTCACCCACATGGGCTTCAAAACTGATGCGCCCCTTGGCATCTTGCAATGACTCCACAAACTCAAAGGCTTGGGCTCTTTTAACCGCTTGTATCATTTGTTCGTCTGTGGCATGAGGTCGGCCATACAACAAATTATCTTTAACCGAGCGATGCAGTAATGAGGTATCTTGCGTCACCATGCCAATATGAGCGCGTAAAGAGTCTTGAGTGACGTTATTAATATCTTGGCCATCAATGGTAATTTTGCCCTGATTGACTTCGTAAAAACGTAACAACAAATTAACTAAGGTACTTTTGCCTGCACCAGAACGCCCTACAACGCCAATTTTTTCACCTGCATTAATACGTAAATCAAAGTTATGTAGCACCATTTTGTGGGCATCATAACCAAAATGAATATGCTCAAAATGCACTTCACCGCGCTTAATCACTAAAGGTTTGGCGTTAGGAGCATCAATAATACTGTGAGGTTTAGAGAGTGTTCCCATCCCATCGCGTATCGTGCCAATATGCTCAAATAACATGGCTAATTCCCACATCACCCAATGCGAAATACCATTTAAACGCAACGCCATCGCCGTTGAAGCTGCGACTGCACCAACCGAAGTCCGCTCTACTGACCACAACCATAAAGCTAAGGCAGCCGTACTGGCAACTAAGGTCATATTAACCATTTGATTAACGGTTTCGAATTGCGATACCAAACGCATTTGTTTATGCACCGTAACCATAAACTCTTGCATGGCACTTTTGGCATAACTTGATTCGCGCTGGCTATAAGAAAACAATTTAACGGTGCTAATGTTGGCATAAGCGTCTGTCATGCGGCCTGTCATTAAGGCGCGAGCATCAGCTTGACGCTCGGCTGTTTTGCCTAAACGGGGAATAAAATACCATAATGCAATGCCAAATAAGATAATCCATACCGCAAACGGTGCTAGTAACCATGTATCAAACTGACGCAAGACCAAACCACAGGTAATAAAATAAATCAGCATAAACATGGCCATTGTTGACATGGTCATCATGGCATCGCGCACTGCCAACGCAGTTTGCATCACTTTAGCCGAGACACGCCCTGCAAATTCATCTTGATAAAAACCTAAACTGTGGTCGAGCATTAAACGGTGAAAGTTCCAACGCAATCGCATCGGAAAATTACCTTGTAAAGTCTGAAACTTAAGTAATGACTGCAACAAAACCACTAAAGGACTAAAAGCTATTAAACTTAACATCCAAATAATAGGCACACGTTTTTGCTGCCATAATTCGTGCGCTTTAAAGGCATTTAGCCAATCGACCACCTCGCCCATCATGCTAAACAAGTAAGCTTCAAATGCGCCAATAGAGGCGGTGACTAGCATTAAGGCTACAATCCAACCGCGCACTCCCTCAGTACAAGAGTACAAAAAAGGCAATAAGCCCATTTTGGGTAAGGTGGGTGTGGCATCAGGATAAGGGTTTACTTTATTTTCAAACCAAGAAAACATAAATCATTCACTAAATTAAACATATTTAGAGATAGCATATCGTATTTTTCATAAAGACCATCAATAACTCATTCATGCTTTATAGCGCGGCATTTGTGATGGGTATTATTACACCCAATTTTCAATCACTCTGACCAAGCTAGCACCACGTTGCGTAGGAATCGCCAATGAGCCGTAATAGGCTTCGGGAATATGAACTTGAGTGTGAGCAAAGCCCAACTGTTTAAAGCTAGTGATGATTTCTTGCTGATTGTTAAAATGCAACGTAACGCGGCTTTGGGTGGCAAACGCCAAACCAAACACAAAGGCATTAATCACTTTGGTTACAGGATGCCACGTAAAATTAGGGTATAAATCGCTAACATAAGCACCTGCGGGAAATTGTTTTAGTACTTGCGCTAAGTTATTCCAAAAACCACTAATGGTTGCATAATCAAAATAGTTAATGAGTCCTTCGGTAATCACCAAAGTTTTGCGTGTGGGGTCTAATTCACGCTTAAAAACAACGGCTAAGGCATCTGGCGTATTTTCTTCTAAAATATTAATACCCACGACCCGATGACGCTTGCTTAACAAACCATGCTCGGCTAACAGGCGTTGTTTGTGCGCTAACATGTCGGGTAAATCAGCTTCTATATAGTGCAAATCAGGAAACTCTTGGCAAAAACGCACACCACGAGGTGATAAACCACACGCAATTTCTACAATTTGAGTCACACCTTGTTCTTTAATGGCTTTTTTGACTACATAATCAATTATATGATGACGTTGTAATAAGGTGGTTTGGGTCGAAAATCCTGCAACTGCTCGTGCCATTTTTTCAAAAGGCTGACCTAAGTAATACAGTGTTTTACCTTGGGGCGTTTTAAATGCGTCTAAAGAAAGACCATGTTGCCGCCATACTTCACCTGTGTAATAAGCGGTAAAACTAATGCCTGAGCTGTCGGTATTTGCCATAAAATTCTCTTTGAGCCAAAATAACGAGCTTTTTACCTTACAAAAATACCCTACAAATAGATAGTGCTTTTAAGGACGTTATTTTTAATAACTGTCCTTAATTAACACGTCAGGTATTTATCCCAACCAATAACTCTAAGCGATTAGGCAATACTCTCAACGAGCGCACTTCAAATTGATTAACTAACTTAAGCAACATATCGTCACTATCAATCAACAACGACAAACCCGGTATAATCGTTGAGTCGGTTAATGTAAGCAATTTATCAACAATCCATGAGCGATTATGCAATAGCTCCATCAACAAATTTTTATGCAATGCTACACGCCATAAATTTGCGCCCTCACCGCTTACGCCCTCTATTTGCTCTAAAAAGAAAGCAACAGGGTCAATGACTGGCGGTAATTTTTTAACAACAAAAGCGGTAGTACGTGCAATGCCACGCAAGGCTAAATTAGACAATGTTTTTGCCTGACGTAATTGTGCATCTAAATTGGTATTAACATGACGTAATAACAAAAACTGCTCATCATGCGAGACCTTACACTCCAACACATCAAAATCTAAATTTAGAGTATAAAGCAAGCGTTGATAATGGCCGTCTAAAGCCACTGTTAAACGGTCGCTGCCACACTCTACGGTAATATGATCAATATAAGCATGTCCTTCGGTCATTTGGCGCAACTGCTTGTTTAACTGGCTTTGCGTAACCGATACCGTTAGAGTAGTTTTACTAAAATAGGTTTGCGCCATTTGTAAGGCGGCTTCTTGGGCAATATGAGTCGCTACCTTAGCTGTCTCGCTAGCGAGTTGGGTGGTCATTTTTACACCACCACCTGCCAACATCGCCAAGACTTGTGCGCTGTCGGTGGTAAACTGTAAGGTACTACGCGCGGTATCACTGGCTGCATCAACCACCGACTTTGCAGTATCTTGCGCCATATCTACCAAATCTTCGGCAGCCTCTAAGGCTTTATTAGCCGCGCTAAGTGTGCGATCTAGTAACTTTTTCTTAGGCTTTTGTGAAGGTTCCGTCATAATATTCACCTTAAGTTAAAACTTGCTCACCACCTTAAAGCAATAGATTGACCATATCTACACGTTTTTCGTCTTTAGGCACTGCCTCTATTGGCTTTGGTGTTGTTTTTAAACTCACAAAGTCAAATAACTCACGGTCAGCTAACTGCGAAGGAGCAACATTTTGAATGGCGGTAAAAATACTTTCTAAACGACCTGCATGATGCTTGCCCCACTCACGCAACATCTCATTAATTTTGGCGCGTTGTAGGTTTTCTTGAGAGCCACATAAGTTACACGGAATAATAGGAAAGGCTTTATAACGGGCATATTCGATAATGTCTTGTTCTTCACAATACGCTAACGGGCGAATCAAAATATTTTTGCCATCGTCAGATAGCAGCTTGGGCGGCATCGCTTTAATTTTGCCACCATGAAATAAATTCAAAAACAAAGTCGCCATAATGTCATCACGATGATGCCCCAACGCCACTTTAGTTGCACCAATTTCTTGAGCAAAACCATACAAACTACCACGACGCAAGCGTGAGCAAACCGCACAATAAGTTTTGCCTTCGGGGGTGAGTTCTTTAACAATACTATAGGTANNGCAAAATATCGAGCATGGTATAGCTGTCTTTACCACCCGACAAACACACCATGACCTTATCGCCGTCTTCTATCATGTTGTAATCAGATATAGCTTGCCCAACTCCGCGCCGTAGGCGTTTTTGCAATTTGTTAAATTCGGTACGGCTTTTGGGGGTTGCAACTAAAGACGCATCAATAGGTGCAGGTTTGGCTTGAGCAAAGGATTCGGGGCTAAAAATTTCTACAGTCATGGCGGCTTACAAGTGGGCTAATAAATTACTCAGCATTTTAACTGATTTTAAGCAATAAAGAAAAAGGCGAGATAAACTCGCCTTTTTAAATCTTGGCAAATTAATACTTTAATACACCATTAAAGGTCAGTTCTGCATTCGTACCAGCAGGTAAGTTTTGTATCATAACAACGTTGTTAAACGTGACTGTTTTATCAGTTAAGTTGATAGACAAACCTGCACAGTCATTATTAGCATCTTTACACTTAAAGCTCAGGTTACGAAGCAGTTGAAAGCTGGTGTCATACTGCTGAAAAGTATAAGAAGCCGTTTGTGTACTACCTACCACACGTTGAAAGCCTATTAGAACACCTGCATTAGTCCCACCCCCTTTAACGCCTGAACCAAACCATGTGACCCCACCCGATGAAGTACCATTCATTTGCACTTGAGGTCCGCCATTAAATAAAGCGGGAGTACCAACATGCTCTACGGTAGCCGCAGGCGCATTTACACCCGTAATTGTTAAACAGCCATAAGGATTAGTATTACCAACACAAGTAGCTGTTGGAGGTGTCACAGATAACTGGTGCATTAAAGAACCATTTTTAACAGTAATTCCTTGTGATGCACCATTTACCACGCCTAAAGCTGCATTATTAAATATAAACTCAGTAGTATTTGTGTTTGCCGTATTGAGCGTAACACCACTACAAGCAGGCAACGCACCCACACCACAAGCAAAAGCGTATTTGTCATTTTCTACCAAAACACTACTGACGGCATTATTGGCTAATGTCACCT
>DDBM01000034.1 GCA_002333125.1 Moraxellaceae bacterium UBA2032
ACCTGTAGTAACAATCACGGTAAAGGTATTGCCTGTAGGTAAAGAAGCAGGAGAGCTTGGGTTAAAGGTTGCAGTTTTTGCACCGACGGCATAAGTCACTGTGCCTGTAATTGCACCACCACCAGAACCTTGTAACAGAATGGTATTGCTTGTAATGGTCAATGGATCCATGTCTTCGCTAAAAGTCACAATCACACTGGCATTAGTAGCTACATTGCTTGCACCAGCGGCAGGAACTTTATTGGTTACTGTAGGAGGCGTTACATCAGGGGCTGCCCCTGTTTTAAACGTCCATACAGCATCTGCTGCTACTAAGGGTGTGGCGGTATTCCCTGCTAAAGGGTTACCTGCAACATCTTTAATTGATGTGCTTAAAGTGGCGGTATATGTGGTATTAAATGCTAAATCGCTAGGAGTCGTGGGGATAAAAATTGCAGCTTTTGCACCAACGGCATAACTCACGATACCTGTAACGGGTGTACCTGCGGCATTTTTTAAGGTAAATGAACTTTCTCTAATAAAGAGTGGATCCATATCTTCGCTAAAAGTCGCGGTTATCATGGTATTTGCAGCAACACCTGTTGCGCCTGCAGCAGGAGCTTTGAGCGTAACGCTAGGTAAGGTGGTATCAGGGGTTAAGCCTGTGGTAAATGTCCAAACGGCATCACTCGCAGCAGGTAATAAAGACACATCACCCGCTAAACGATTACCTGCTAAATCTTTAACTTCGGTATTAACTAATACAGTTAACAAGGTACTAGGTGGTAAGGTAAAAGGACTAGAAGGAATAAAAGTGGCAGTTTTTGCACCAACGGCATAAGTTATGGTGCCTGTTAATGGAAATGCCCCATTTTTAACTAAAATATTGGCGGTGGTGATAGTTGAAGTATCCATCAACTCGCTAAAAGTAATTAACACTTTAGAATTTATAGCAACATTGGTTTCGTTGGCATTAGGCACAGTGAGTGTCACGGTTGGCCGAATAATATCGGGTGCAACACCTGTGGTAAATGTCCATAACGTATTATTAGCTAAGGCATTGCCTGCTAAATCTTTAGTGCCTGTAGTCACGGTTGCAGTAAACAACGTGCTTGGAGCTAAGGGTGCGCTTGGGCTAAAAGTCGCGGTGCGCGAGCCTGCGGCATAAGTTACCGTGCCTGTGACTGCGCCTGTAGCACCTTGTAGCAAAATGGTATTACCCGTAATGCTTAACGGATCCATGTCTTCGCTAAAGGTTGCCGTAACTTTTTCGTTAAAAGCGACATTTGTTGCGCCTGCAAGAGGTGCAGTTAAGGTCACTGTAGGACGGATAATATCGGGTATTGCGCCTGTTTTAAACGTCCAAACAAAGTCTGTTGCTAATGCTAAACCTGTGGTATCACGCAATGCTGTGCTTATAGTTGCCGTACACACGGTATTGGCAGGAAGAACAGCAGTGGGAGAAAAGGTAGCAATACGACTAGACGCAATATAACTTACGCTCCCTGTAATCGGTGTACCCATTGGGCAAGCCACACTAAAGGTTGAGTTGTTGATGGTTAAAGGGGCAATGTCTTTACTAAAGGTAGCGGTAAGTTTGCTGTTAATAGCGATGTCGGTAGCGATGGGGTTAGTGGCAAGAGGAGTGGTAGCAGTAACGGTTGGTGCAAGTGAGGCTAGTGTGCCACTAGTGCCCAATATTGGGTCTTTACCCCCACAACCGATAGCTAAGATACTAAACATTAACATCAGTAAACGGGTCATAAACCCGAACTGATTTTCTAGGTGTTTCATGTTGAACGTCCTGTGATAATTTGGTTTTTTCAAAATGGCTATATAGTCCATCTTGAGTCATTAAGGTCATTTGCCTAAGTTTTAAGGTGCTAAGAAGGGATGTTTTGGCGTTTTAAGATTTATGCCGTTGTTATGTGTTTATTTGCATCTCAACCGTTTTTACGATTTTTTTACTTATAAAACAATGCGTAACATCCTGATTTATAAACGTCGTCCCCGAATGACACGAATTAAAATAACAACAACAGCAATCACCAATAACAGATGAATAAAGCCACCCATGGTGTAGGAGCTAACAAAGCCCAGTAGCCAGAGCAGCACCAATACAACAGCAATTGTTTCGAGCATGATGTTTTCCTTTTTTTACTCTCTCTTTAAGAGAGAGTAAGAGTGAAGGCGAGAAAATTTAACTTTTAAATTTAGTTACTGCGTCACTAACGGATGTTTTTAACGACAGCCAAGCCGATTCAACACCTGTTTTTACGGTGTCCCATGCTTCTTCACTGGCTTCACCAAGTTCAGCCATTTTTGCTTGTGCTTCTTCTACGTGCGTTTCTAGAGCGGCAAACTGTTTTTGCATAGCAAGTTGAGCATCAGCAGAATCACTTGTTGCTTTGGCTTTGAGTATTGCAATATCAGCTTTCCATTCATCTAATTGCGCTTGTAGCTTTTGTTTATGCAGTTCTTTGGTATCCATAGCATTCATTCCTTAATAAGAGTATTGAATAGACGCGGAAAGAGAATCAACGTCGGTGTTATCCATCATAAAGCGTTCGTATTCGGTTCTAATGCCAAGGTTTTCACTCAAGGCAAAACGTAAACCTAATCCACCTGTTACATCGGTACCATTTTGGCTACGGCTGATGTTGTTAAAACGATAGTCAGCGTCCCACATTAACACCCCTAATTTGGCATAAGGGGCAATTGGGCTATCTTTAGCAAAGTCAAACACTGCACCTGCGGTCCAGCCTGTTGCTTGAATTTTGTCGCTATTACGATTAGCGGCACCAAAGTCTAAATATTGCACTTCCACTGACACCGCACTGTTTAAGCGCGCACCAACCATTGCTTTCCAAGAGACATTACTGTCCGAAAGGTCGCCATTAGTGTTGGTGTAATCTTGACCATTCATGCGGCCATAACCAATACCACCGCCAAAATAGTAATAACTTTGACTGTCATAGGCTCTATCAGCAGCAACACTATTTTGTGCTAAAGGTAAGGCGCATAAAATGATAAAAGGGAGTAATCGTTTGAGGGTGTTCATATAAATCTCATTGTTATGATCTCTTCGTTGATGATGAATCTCACCCCCAGCTCTTACCAAAAAGGCGAGCAGGTTCTCTCCTCCTTTTTAGTAGAAGGAGGCTTTAGAATGAGGTCAAAATACTAAACGAAGTTATCTTGTGAGATTGCAGTGTTGGCTTTTTGTATAGGGTTTGTCTGTGCAGTAACGTACACAGTGCAGAGTTAATTGCGCGGCTTTAACCAATAAACAGGGTTAACTTCTAGGCTGTATTCACCAATAGAAAACCACATTTGCCCTTGTTGAATAGTGCATTGAATTTGCATAGTACGTTGTACGCCTTTAGCTAGTGCTTCTACTTCGTTAGGTACTAAATTAATAACCGTTAAATTGTCAAAACGGCTCAGTTTGTCTTGGGTCTTTTTCCACCATACCTCGGCTGTGCCGCCGCCATAAGTTACAATGACTGCTTGTTGACCACGACTACAGGCTTTACGCAGTCTTTTTTCGTCAGGTTGGCCTAAATCAATCCATAACTCGACTTCGTCACGTAAGTTTTTTTGCCAAATATCAGGCTCATCTTCGGAGCTTAAGCCTTTAGTAAATTGCAAATTTTCGTTAGCGTACAAGGCAAACGCCACAATACGAATCATCATCCGTTCATCGGTTTCGGACGGATGTTGGGCGATGGTTAATTGATGCGTTGCATAATAATCTCTGTCCATATCAGTAATAGACAGTTCTGCTTTAAAAATAGTGGATTTAAGAGCCATTGTTAATATCTGAATCGCAAAAATAAGTCGGGTAACATAACAGAATTACGTTAAACTGTCGTAATTTTAGCGTATTTAGAACCTTTTTGATGATTGCAAACGCCTCTTTTGCCACGCTTGGCTTACATCCTTTATTACTCAGTGCTTTAACCGAATTGGGTTATCAGCAAGCAACACCCGTACAACAAAGCGCAATTCCTGCCATTTTACAAGGTCGTGATGTGGTTGCAGGAGCAGAAACAGGCTCAGGCAAAACAGCCGCTTTTGCCTTGCCTTTATTGCATAGTTTACATACTCAAACTTTGCAAACAACTGCTAAAGGCAATCAAGTACGTGCCTTAGTTATTGCGCCAACGCGTGAATTAGCCATACAAATTGGCCAAGCAATTAATGCCTATGGCCAGTATTTACAGCCTCGTTTAAAAGTATGCACCGTGTTTGGTGGCGTATCTATTAACCCACAAATGTTAGCTTTACGCGGCGGCGCAGATATTGTGGTGGCAACCACAGGCCGTTTATTAGATTTATTACAGCATAACGCGCTCAAGTTTGATGCCTTGCAAACCTTAGTGTTAGACGAAGCCGATAAAATGCTAAGTTTAGGCTTTAGTGAAGAATTAGGCCAAGTCTTAGCGGCACTGCCTAAAAAACGCCAAAATTTGTTATTTTCGGCGACGTTCCCCCCCGAATTAGAGCAGTTAATTGCTAGTTTATTACACAATCCTGTACAAATAAACCTAGCCAAACAAGACGAAAACTTAATAGAACAACACGTTTATACTGTTGAAAGCGAACGTAAAAATGCCGCGTTAATTCACCTGATTAAAACGGGTGATTGGCAACAAGTATTGGTGTTTGCCAGTGCCAAAAATACCTGTAATCGTTTGGTATTAAAACTAGAAAAAGCAGGGATTCAAGCGGCGGCGTTTCATGGTGATTTAAGTCAGGGGGCGCGTAATAATGCCTTGGCGGATTTTAAAGAAAAATACATACGGGTATTAATTGCCACTGATGTGGCGGCGCGTGGTATTGATATTCAACAATTACCGTATGTGGTTAATTTTGATTTGCCGCGTTCGGCTAATGATTATATTCATCGTATTGGGCGTACTGGCAGAGCAGGGCAACAAGGTTATGCAGTAGCTTTAATTTGCGCTGATGAAGAAGAGCATTTTAGATTGATTGAAAAACGCATGAAAAAACGTGTGCTGCGTGAACAAATTGAGGGGTTTGAAATACCCTTAGTAGGAGAATAAAATGTCTGTTTATACCCAATTATCTTTAAGCGACATTCAATTATTTGCCACGAATTACGGTTTAAATGTTGTAGATTATCAAGCGATTCAAAGCGGTATCGAAAATAGCAATTTTTTTATCAGTACAGAAGCTGGCAAAGACTACGTATTAACCCTATTTGAAGAATTAAACGCTCAAGAAGCAGCTTTTTTAGCACCTTTACTACAGCATTTACAACAAGCAGGGGTATTAGTTGCCGCGCCATTGGTGGCCAATAATGGCCAAAGCTTATTAACACTTAAAGATAAACCCGCGCAAATTGCACCGCGTATTGTGGGTCAGCATCCTCTACAAGTCACACCTGTACAAGCGCAAGCGATGGGCGAACAATTAGCTAAGCTTCATTTAACACTCAAAAAATATCCTTTAAAACGCACTAATGCGCATGGTGCAACATGGTGGCAAAAAGAAGCCGCTAAAGCGCGTAATGGCATGAGCAATATTGAGCAGTTAATTTTAGATACCGTATTAAATGATTTTGAAGAAACCATAGAAGATTTTGATGATTTGCCTCAAGGCTTAATTCATGGTGACTTATTTAGAGATAACACGCTTTTTGAAGGCGATAAGCTCAGTGCAATTTTAGATTTTTCTGAAGCGAGTAAAGACTATTGGTTGTTAGATATTGCCATTACGATGAATGACTTTTGTAGTGACTGGCCAAATGTAGGCTTAAATAAACCCTTATTTGACGCATTTTTGTTGGGTTATGGCCAAGTACGAACATTAACCGATGATGAACAAGAAGTATTACCGACATTTTTGGCTATGGCGGCAACGCGTTTTTGGTTGTCGCGTTTGAGTGTGGCCAAACGTAATATAGCTGAGGGGCGAGTAGGTGAAAACGTGCTACAAAAAGACCCTCAGCAAATGTTTGAAATGGTCAAAGCACGTTTAATATAAATGTGTAAAAGATATATTTAGGTTGTTTAGATGATGATAAACGTTGGTAAAATTAATCAGCTCGAAATAATTGAACAGCTCAAGCAAAACTTTTTGCTTGAAGGTGGTCATTATGGCGAAATTCCCATTGCAAAAAATGAGTTACCTCAAGGTTCACGGCTCGGTCAACAAGTTAAGGTGTTTATTTTTATTGATGATGAAGGCTATTTGGCCGCAACCACAGACGAACCCTTGGCACAAGTCGGGCAAGTAGCATGGCTTAAAGTGATTGATATAACCCAGCAAGGGGCATATTTAGATTGGGGTTTAGGCGACGAAGACGCTTTGTTTTTGCCACGTCAAGAACAACAAAGCCCTGTTGAGTTAAATCGTTATTGTTTGGTGTATGTGTGTTTTGATGAAAGCAAAGGTATTTATGCCACCACTTACTTGAATGATTTTTTACAAGATGATGCCAGTGAATTTAAACAAGGCGACAAAGTTGAGTTAATTGTCGCAAATCAAACAGAATTAGGCTTTAAAGTCATTGTTAATCATCAGTATTGGGGGTTATTGTACGCTAATGAGGTTTTTCAGCCTTTGTACAAAGGCCAAACTGTTGAAGGGTATGTTAAAAAAATTCGTGAAGACCAGCGTTTAGACTTATCTTTACAGCCTTTAGGTTTTGCTAAGGTCGAAGGGATTACAGGCGATATTTTAGATAAACTACAGCAACAACGTGGCTTTTTAGCCCTAAGTGACAAAAGTAGCCCAGACGCTATTTATGCTACTTTTGGTGTGAGCAAAAAAGTCTTTAAACAAGCTATAGGCACCTTGTTTAAACAACAAAAAATTAGTATTGAGGCAGAAGGTATTCGTTTAGTAAACGCTAAGCGTTCTTAGATTTTTTAAAGCCCTTTTTTACCCAAAAGGGCTAAACACAACGGCCTATATTATTAGCCCATTAAATAATAACAAGATATCACCATGAACTCTTTTTTAAACCTTTTATTAAGTACTGACAAAAAGCAACGAGTCCGTATTCGGCGTTTTTTATTGTCGAGTGTGGTTTTTTTTATCGGTATTATTAGCATTTTATTTGTTGCATTTATGGGCAAAATGACTGTATCAACCGCGCTTATATTGTCGTTTGGTATGGTGGTATCCTGTTTGGGTTTTTATATTACGCTTCGTTCAAAACTTAATTTACGTTTTAAAGAGCCTGCATTAACCGTTCCACAGGTTTTAGTGGCAATGACGTGGATTTCTCTTGCCTATGCCTCGACAGGTATAGCTCATGCTAGCACCTTAATACTCTTTGCGTTGGTAATGGTGTTTGGCATTTTTGTAATGAACCCGCGCAGTAGTATTATTGCTGCATGTTATGCGGCGGTGTCGTTAGCGAGTGTTATTGTTTATAAGGTAATTACCGAGCCAAGTGTTTATTTATGGGATGTAGAATTAGTTAGTTTTTTGATGTTTGTGGCGACGATGGCTACTATTACTAGTTTGTCTCAACAGCTTGCAAAAATGCGTAATCGTTTAAAAGCACAAACACAAGAATTAGAACAAGCGGTTTCGTATATTGAAAAAATAGCTGCTTATGATGAGTTAACGGGGTTAATTAATCGCCGCCGTATGACCGAAGTTTTAGCCGAACATAGCCGCAATAATAGTCGTCAAACCGAAGGTTTTGCCATTGCCATGTTGGATTTAGACCATTTCAAAAGCATTAACGATAAATACGGCCATGCAACAGGTGATTTGGTGTTATCAAATTTTGGTCAAGCGGCACGCGAAGTATTGCGTGATATTGATATTTTAAGCCGTTGGGGTGGTGAAGAGTTTTTGTTATTGATGCCCAAAACCAATAGCGGTCATCCTAATACGGGTATTGAGCGATTACGTGCTTATTTGGCTTGTATTCAAGTGAGCTCAAAATTGCCCGACTTACGAATTGGTTTTTCGGTAGGTTTTACCTGTTATCAGGCAGGGGAGTCTATTTATGACACTATTAAGCGTGCTGATGCAGCCTTGTATCAAGCCAAAGCGCAAGGGCGTAATTGTACGGTGATTAGCTAGTTTGCCCTTCGACTTCGCTCAGGGAACAGTTTTGTGTTGGCTGAGCGGAGTCGAAGCCAAGCCAAGAAAAAACTATTTTAAGCAGCTATAAATTGCATCAGCCATTTGTTTAAAGCCTTGCTCATAACTGCTTGCTTGGCTAAACGTCTCGTCCACCATCGTATAACGTCCTGTTGCGCCAAAGACTTTATCGGCCAAGCTTTTATCAAATTGTGGCTCGGTTAATAAACAATGCCATTGATATTGTTGCACTTGTTGTTTGAGTTGTAGCAAGTGTTTAGCACTGGGCTTTTGTTCGGGGCTAATACTAATACTCCCCTTAAAATTCAAACCTAATGCGTCTTCTAAATACTGATAAGCATCATGGTAAGCCACATAATTACGGTGGTTTAAACGCGCAAACTGTTGTTTAAATTGTTGAGATTGTAAATTTACTTTTTGGGCAAAAATTTGGGCATTTTTTTGATATTGCGCGGCATATTGAGGCTTTTGTTGGCCACGCACTTGCGCAATTTTATAAGCAAATTGAATTGCATTTTGTGGGTCTAACCACAAATGTCCATCTAAGGTATTAGCTTGAGGTTGCCTTGTATTTATGTCACGCCATGCCTGTTTTTGAATATTAGCTAAAGCATCAAAACGAATCACATGAGGCAGTTTTTTAAGCGATTCACTCAAAAAAGCCTCATGAGAAATACCAACCCAAATCACCAAATCGGCTTTTTGCAACATAAGGCGTTGCGAGGGTTTGAGTGCATAATGATGCGCCGACATTCCTGTAGGCAATAACTGTACAGGCTGCTCTATACCTTGAGTGACGGCTTGGGTAATCAGCGTTAAAGGTTTAATAGAGGTGACAATTTGAGCCGAGCTAATGCTACTCAGTAGGCTCAATATTAGTAATAGCAAATGTTTCATGTAGGGACTTTTGATGCGCGTAATGTTATATTATTGCATTAATTATTTAGTTCACCAAGTTTAATTGCGTATATATTATGAAACAACAGGCTTTT
>DDBM01000211.1 GCA_002333125.1 Moraxellaceae bacterium UBA2032
AACCAAACACTGCCGACGCATCTAAAACGTAGCCTTGAAGCGAACTATTCATTTGCAGCCTCAATTTTACGTTCTTGCATCAATTCATCAGAAAGCAGTGTGCTTTTGGAGCAATAACTTCTAAAAAGCATTTGTGCTTTACGAATATTATGTCGCCGCGATTGCAAATGAATCTCACCATTAACTACCACCAGCTGTAATACATCACCTTCTTTAATATCCAAATCTTGGCAAACATTGATTGGCAAATCAATGTGCCAGCCTTGAGTTACTTGTACTTGATGTGTGTGCATAAGACCTCCTATAGAGTTGTCAGATTAATATCCGACCTACTTTAACTAGGGCAAGCGCAAAACACGCCTACCCTAGAAAAAAATTTAGCTTACTCTGGAATATTACGCAATGAACCACTAATAATTTGTGCTTTTAATTCGGCATAGGTTTTGGTTACAGGAAATTGTGGAAACTCTTTGATGACGTTGGCTGGCGCATCAAACAAAATACCTTTGTCGGCTTCGGATAACATAGAGGTGTCGTTATAAGAGTCGCCTGCGGCAATAACGCGATAATTTAAACCATGCAAAGCTTTAACGGCTTCGCGCTTTTGGTCGGGCTGACGTAGCTTGTAATTGGTAATTACGCCCTGCTCGTTGACTTCGAGTTTGTGGCAAAAAATTGTTGGGCGGTTAAGCTGCTTCATTAAAGGGTCGGCAAATTCATAAAAAGTATCAGACAAAATAATTAANNGCTTGAATATCGGGCAAGCCTAAGTTGTGTTGACGTAAAATATCTAAACGCTGTTTCATTAATACGTCATAGTCGGGAATATCGCGTGTGGTGGCTTCTAGGGCTGTAATGCCTGTTTTTTTGGCAAAATTAATCCAAATTTCGGGGACTAATACACCTTCTAAATCTAAACACACGATTTCCATTATTTTCTCCGCATCATAAAGTTAAAAAACAAAGACTAACTGTAGCAATTTTAACACAGGGCTGCAAAGAATCTGCTAAATACTGTTAGAATCCGATTTTTTAAGGCGATGTATGCGCTTTAGTTTTAATTAGCCAGTTTAATAGGAACAAGCCATGACCATTAATCATGCCAATGCTCAACAATGGGCAACCGATTACGAAGATAAAACTCCCCAAGAAATTTTGGCTTTGGCCTTAGAAAACTTTCCTGATGCTGCTATTTCGTTTAGTGGTGCAGAAGATGTGGTGTTAGTTGATATGGCGGCTAAATTGGGCAAGCCATTTAGAGTATTTAGTTTGGATACTGGCCGTTTGCACGCCGAAACCTATCAGTTTATTGAAAAAGTGCGTAATCATTACAAAGTTAATATCGAAATTTGCTTTCCTGAGTCGGCAGCCGTACAAGAAATGGTCAACGCAAAAGGTATGTTTAGCTTTTATGTAGATGACCATAAAGAATGTTGCACCGTGCGTAAAGTTGCGCCATTAAAGAAAAAATTAGCGACTTTAGATGCTTGGGTAACAGGTCAACGTAAAGACCAAAGCCCCGGTACACGTTTGGCTGTGCCTGTAGTACAAGCCGATGCTGCATTTAGCGGTGCAGGCAAGCAGTTAGTTAAGTTTAATCCGTTGTCTAATTGGTCTTCGGCTGATGTATGGGATTATATTCGTGCTAATGAAGTGCCTTACAATGCTTTGCATGAAAAAGGCTTTACTAGCATTGGTTGTGAGCCTTGCACTCGCGCTATTTTGCCAAATCAACATGAGCGTGAAGGTCGTTGGTGGTGGGAAGAAGCAACCAAAAAAGAATGTGGTTTGCACGCGGTGAATATTAAGTAATAGCTCCTCCCCCTAATTTAGGGGGAGGTTGGGAGGGGGTATCCCTCACCCTAAGGTATAAACCCCACCCTAGCCCTCCCCTTAAAAAAGGGAGGGAACGCAGAGGATTTTATAATGCACATTACAATGGTCAAAAAAATTTTAGCCGATGGCTCACCGTGTAAAAAATGTGGTGAAGTTTTATCTAAAATGGAAGCTGACGACCAATTAAAATACATGAATGAAATTTTGATTGCCGATGAGCGTGATGCAAACTCGGCAGGTATGCAATTGGCCAAAAAATTGGGTGTAGAACGCGCACCGTTTTTTGTGGTNNCAATCTATACTGTTTATTTAAAGTTTGTTAAAGAAGTGCTAAACGCAACTACCTCAGAAAAAGATGAACTTAAAGAATTAATGAACAATAGCCAAGATTTGGATTTTTTGTAGGGCTTCGACTCCGCTCAGCCACCATATGCTCCCTGAGCGGAGTCGAAGGAAAATCTACAAGACTGGTAACTCAACCTGTGCAAAAATCTGCTCTCTTTCTTCGGCTGTTTCGGCCAAAATTGCTGCCTCTACCCTCGCCCGTGTTAAATGGGGTGCAAAGGCTTGCATAAAATCAAACATAAAACTGCGGAGCCACATCCCTTTTCTAAAGGCAATTTTAGTCGTACTTGATGCAAATAAATGGCTTACATCTAGTGCGACTAAATCGGTGTCTATCGTTGGCTCATAAGCCATGTGTGCCACAATACCTACACCCATGCCTAGTTTTACATAGGTTTTAATGACATCGGCATCGGTGGCTGTAAAAACAACTTTTGGCGTTAAGCCTTTCTGACTAAAGGCATCATCAAGCTGCGAGCGGCCTGTAAAACCAAATACATAAGTTACAATCGGATAGTCGGCAATAGCTTCTAGGGTTAATTTAGACAACTGAACTAAAGGATGATTTTTGGGGACAACCACCGAGCGATTCCAATGATAACAAGGTAGCAAAATAAGATTACTAAAATGCTCCATCGCTTCGGTGGCAATAGCAAAGTCCACCGTACCATTAGCCGCCATTTGGGCAATTTGCTGTGGTGTACCTTGTTTTACATGTAGGCTCACTTCGGGATAACTTTGTCTAAAAAGTCCAATAACAGGCGGTAATTTATAACGTGCTTGAGTGTGCGTGGTGGCTATCGACAATTTACCACTATAAGGATTGCTGTACTCTTCTCCCACCTGTTTAATGTTTTCTACCTGCCGTAAAACTTCGTGAGCGATTTGCAAAATATCTTGGCCAGCAGGGGTAATTTGGGTGAGATGTTTGCCACTACGGGTAAAGATTTCTATACCTAACTCATCCTCTAACAACCGAATTTGTTTACTCACCCCTGCCTGAGAAATATATAAATTATTAGCCGCATGAGACACATTGAGCTGATTATTGGCTACTTCGCAGATATATCGTAATTGTTGCAGTTTCATTTTTATCTCATGCTTATAACTAAAAGAGCTATCAATATAGCAAGATATTGCTTTTAATTTTATCAAATTGGTTTAAATTTCGCATCTAGACATTTTTTGCATGATTAAACGGTTATGAGCGATATTTATTTTATTATTACAGGTGCATTGGTTGGCTTTTGCGTTGGCGTAACGGGCGTTGGCGGTGGCTCGCTAATGACTCCTATTTTGATTAGCTTTTTAAAAATTGAGCCACATATTGCGATTGGTACAGATTTGCTTTATGCCGCGATTTCTAAATTTTGCGGCTCGTTGGTTCATGCCAAAAAACTAAATATTGTATGGCCTATTGTATTGTGGTTGTCTATAGGCAGTATTCCTGCATCTTTAGGCACATCATGGGCTTTAGAACACTTTATGGGTGGGGCTAAAGAGTTTAAAAAAGTACTGACCATTGTATTAGGTGGCATGTTGGTATTAACGGGTGCATCTATTGTTTTTAGACATAAAATTGAAG
>DDBM01000027.1 GCA_002333125.1 Moraxellaceae bacterium UBA2032
AAAAGTAACGAGAATAGATTATGCCAGTAGATAACGAAACAAAAACGCAGCCTGTCTTAGTGACAGGGGCTTCGGGTTATATCGCAGGTTGGATTATTAATTATTTGCTTGAAGCAGGTTTTACCGTTCATGCCACTGTGCGTGACCCTAGCAAACAAGCCAGTGTGGCACATTTGTTAAAAATGGCCGAAAAAGGCATAGGCACACTTAAACTTTTTAAAGCAGACTTATTAACACAAGGCAGTTTTAGCGAAGCAATGCAAGGTTGTGGTGTGGTGATGCACACGGCTTCTCCCTTTGTGTTGGATGGTTTTATTGATGCTAATGAAGCCTTAGTGCGGCCTGCGGTTGAAGGTACAGCCAATGTATTAAATACAGTTAATGAGTGCGCGAGTGTCACGCGTGTTGTTTTAACCAGTAGTGTGGCCGCTATTTATGGCGACAATAAAGATATTTTAGCTTTACCGAGTGGCGTTTTTACCGAAGAGCATTGGAATACTACCAGTAGCGTTAATCATAATCCTTATCAATATTCTAAAGTAGCTGCCGAGCGTGAGGCGTGGCGTATTCAAGGCCAACAAAGTCGTTGGGATATGGTGACCATCAATCCTAGTATGGTATTTGGCCCGTCATTAACCTCAGGCAGCCAATCGGCCAGTATTGATACTTTGGTGCAAATGGGTGATGGCCGATTACGTACAGGTGTACCTAAGTTATTATTGGGTGTGGTTGATGTACGTGAAGTTGCTCAAGCACATTTGTTAGCGGCATTTAGCCCTACCGCTAAAGGGCGATATATTTTAAGTGCCGATGAATTAAGCATGTTAAATATTGCCAAAATTTTGCGCACTAAATATGGTAGTTTTTATCCCTTTCCGCGTATGGAAGCACCAACTTTTATTGTGTGGGCTTTTGGGCCATTAATGGGGCCAATTACCCGTGATTTTATTCGACGGAATGTGGGTTTGCCGCTCAAATTTGATAATCGTCGTAGTCGAGAGTTGGGCGTGCAATATCGGCCTGTAGAACAAACCTTTATTGAGCATTTTCAACAAGTGATTGATGATGGTTTGTTAAAAAAGAAGAAATAACTAAATAGGGCGTGTTGATGTTTTGATTTAGCCCTCACCCCAACCCTCTCCCACGGGAGAGGGAGTTCTCTCTCNNTCTCTCCCTGTGGGAGAGAGTTAGAGTGAGGGAAGAATAGCAGAATATGCTCAATATTTAGCCCAAAATAGGCAAGTAGCCCAAACGTCAACAGACTCTAGGGCGTGTTGATGTTTGATAAAAGAGTCAACGCTTTTCGTAGGGACACAATCATGTGCCCCTACAAGTCGAAACTAAAACTTAAGCAATACGACGCTTAGGCAATACCTCTTTAAGTTTTTCGTGCATTTTTAAAATAGCTTCTTCGGTGGTTTCCCAGCTAATACAGCCATCAGTCACCGACTTGCCATATTCTAATTGGCTTAAATCGCTAGGAATATCTTGGCGACCAAATTTTAAGTGGCTTTCTATCATCAAAGCAACAATCGACTTATTGCCTTCTAAAATTTGATTGCTGACGTTGTCCATGACCAAGGGTTGCAGGGCAGGGTCTTTGTTAGAGTTAGCATGGCTACAATCGACCATAATATTATGGGTGATTTTAGACTTAGTGAGTTCTTTCTCGGCTAAAGTCACCGACACAGAATCATAGTTAGGTTTGCCATCACCACCGCGTAACACCACATGGCCATAGGCATTGCCTTTAGTATTAACAATAGCAATTTGGCCTTGAGTATTCATCCCTAAAAAACTATGTGGATTTTGTACGCTTAATAAAGCGTTAATAGCCACCTTTAAACCGCCATCAGTGCCGTTTTTAAAACCAACGGGCGAAGATAAACCACTCGACATTTCACGGTGCGTTTGAGACTCAGTAGTACGCGCACCAATCGCCGACCATGCAATTAAATCGTGCATATATTGAGGTGACATTGGGTCAAGTGCTTCGGTAGCACACGGTAGCCCCATAGCGTTAAGATCAATTAATAATTTACGGCCAATATGTAAGCCTTTTTGAATGTCAAAAGAGTCATTCATATCGGGGTCATTGATTAAGCCTTTCCAGCCAATAGTAGTACGTGGTTTTTCAAAATAAACACGCATCACTAAATATAGCGTGTCTTTAACTTTATCTGCCAAAACTTTTAGACGCTCGGCATAATCTTGAGCAGCATTAATATCGTGAATAGAGCAAGGGCCTACCACTAAAAATAAACGATGGTCTGTGCCATCTAAAATATTACGAATGGTTTGGCGGCCTGTTAATACGGTTTGACGAGCTTCATCCGAAATAGGCATTTCGGCTTTTAAAGCGGCAGGTGTAATTAATACTTCTACAGAGCGTACATTTACATCATCGATTTGGTTTTCGGTAGTCATGATATTCCATCAGTCAAAAAATAAAAAATTTATAAAAGTACCCAATTGTAGCAAAAACTTGATTTTTTTTTAGTTCAAAACACATGTTTTTGCAAAATCTACGCCCTATAAAATGCGTTTATAAGCCATTTGTAACAAAAAATAATTTTTATTGGGGCGGGTATCTGTTAAAAATGCACCAATGCGGCGTTTATGGTGTGCTTTAATAGTACAATAGGCCATTAAGAACGGTGGTGGTTTTTGTTAATCGACTGCCTATGTTCTATTTTTTTTATGTGTTTAAAAATTTGGAGATAACACAATGCGTGCAATAACAATGACTGCTTTGGCTGCAACAATTGCAGTAACAGGTTGTACAAATAATCCTTATACTGGCCAAAGTCAGGCCAGTAAGGCTGCTTGGGGCGCAGCGATTGGTGTCGTTTCTGGCGCAGCACTGGGTGCCGCAACGGGCGACAACAAAAAAGACCGTCGTGAACGTGCTTTAAGAGGCGCAGCGATTGGTGGTGTAGTGGGTGGTGGTGTAGGTGCCTATATGGACGTGCAAGAAAAGAAATTGCGCGAAAAGTTACAAGGTAGTGGTGTTGGTGTTGTTAAAAATGCTGATGGCTCTATTAACTTGGTTATGCCAGGTAATATCACCTTCCCAACAGGTAAAAGCGATATTCGTGGTGACTTCTTTGAAACCTTAAATAGCGTTGCTTTAGTTTTAAAAGAGTACAACAAAACATCGATTACTGTATCAGGTCATACTGATAGCGTAGGTAAAGATGACTTAAATATGAAGTTGTCTCAAGACCGTGCTAACTCTGTTGCTCAATACTTGTCGAGTCAAGGTGTCGCTGGTAGCCGTATCAATGCGGTAGGTATGGGTAAGTCGCAACCGATTGCTGACAACAATACCGAAAATGGCCGTGCGCAAAATCGTCGTGTAGAAATTATGATTAANNGTGCGTTTTTGTCGATCTAAATAAGGATTAAACTCCACCACTTCGATAGCCTTTAATTTAGGCGTTGTTTTTTGTTGCTGTAAACTCTTTAATAAATGTGGCCAAGATAAGCCATGTTGTTCTTTTACACTGACCGCAGGTGCAAACATCGGGTCAATCCCATCTAAGTCCAAGCTCAAACCAAAGCCATTTTTACATGCCAATACTTTGCGCCACGCCTCGTTAAAACACACATTTAAGCCGCGTTGTTTGATTTCGAGCATGGTGTAATAGCGCACATTAAGTTGTTGTAATAAGGTAAGCTCTTCTGGCTCAAAACTACGCACACCAAATACAATGGTATATTTAGCGTCAATAACCGCTTGTTTATGTTGTAAAAGCCCCGTATCTCCATGACCTAATAAGATGGCTAAGGGCATTCCGTGCGTACGTTGACTGTGTGAAGTGCAGGGCGTATGGCTATCAAAATGGGCATCAATCCATAACATGCCTATTTTTTTGTTAGGTTGAGCAATGCCTTGCCATGTGCCAATGGCACAACTATGGTCGCCACCTATAATAAAAGGTAAAAAGTGAGTTTTAGTTGCCTTGACGTGCCTACTTAGTTTTAAGCAAGAGTGTTGAATAATCTGCCAACTCATAGCATAATTTTTTAAATAAGAAGGGTTTTGCCATATAATAGTACGCCATTGAGGGCGACTTGAGGCTTTAAGATGCTGCTGTAAAAAATAAGGCGCACGACGCGTTCCTGTGTTAGCACCACCCACAGCAAATGCAGCACCAATCAAAATAGAGGGTTTTGTCATTTTTTTATCAATCATATAAAAAATCGTATAGAATCACGCTTTAATAACGTTAAACTTATCTAACCAAATTTACGCCAAGTTTATGACAAAAATAACTATGACAGGCATCCAGTAGTCTGTTTTCACAAAATAATGATAACGACAAAATTCTCGTAGATGTTATGTCGTGCATCTAGGGTATTTAAGTACGAGTATCGGGAGTCTTTGTATGAGTGGTTTAAAGCGTGGATTAGTTTTGATGACGGCCGTTGCTATGACGGCTTGTGGCACACCACAAAAAGTGATTCATCCCGTGAGTAATCCTGAGTTAACGCAGTTGCGTGGTAAAATTGATTACGTGATTGATACCTATCGTATGCGTAATTTTACCATGGGTTCGTACTTATTTCCTACCGAAGGCACGTTGTTTCAAAAAGTGCCTGTTACCGATGCGCGGAATGCGATTGTGTATATTTATCGTCCTCATAGTTCATGGAATGAAGAAGAAGTCGTTGCACCCATTATCTTTTTAAATGGTCGTCGTTTGCATGGCATTCGTGATAGCTCATATTATTGGATGGAATTACCCGCAGGTCAGTATGACTTTGCCTTACGTCGTCCTATCGGCCCTGTGTATTTAACGCATATTTTTAAAACTAAATTAAGAGTGGAAGGCGGTCGTTCGTATTATTTTAGATATGACGAAGAAAGTTATCGTCCACAACCAGACGCTAGTTTAGGTTTATTTAAAGAAAAGTATTTAACCGAATTGCCCGAAACAATGGCCTTAAATGAAATTCGTGAAACGCGTTTAGATAAACCTGGTTATGCCTTTGCTACAACCACACAAAGTCGTTGGAAGCCTTTTGATTTATATGAAGATGGTGACCATCCTGTGCCTAAACAACGTTTAGAAGCAGACAAAGACCTACAAGTTAAAAAACCTGTCTTAATGTGGGATCCACTATCGTGGTAAGCCCAACACGCCCTAAATTTGTTATTCCGCTGTTGTATGTGGTGTTGGATATTTTAGGGCTGATGTTGCTTGGTTTAGGCTCGGCAACTATTTTAGGTAAAGATGTTTTACCTGCTGCTTGGCTGTCATTTGACTTTATAGGCTGGCTACTGATTGTCGCTGGCCTTTTTTGTATGTTGCCCATTATACTTTTTGTTTTTAAGGCCGTTCAGCACAGTAAAAAAGAAGATGCGCTGTGGTATAACAACCTTTCTTTAGAGGTTAAAACAAAGTTAGAGGCTAAAATTAATGAACTTAGAAAATAAAATTGCTGTTATTACAGGTGGTGTGTCGGGTTTAGGTTTGGCAACCGTACAGGCGTATTTAGCCAAAGGTGCAAAAGTTGCTATTTTTGATTTGAATGCCGAACAAGGCGCAATTGTTGCCGCAGAGTTAGGCGAAAACGTGTTGTTTTGTCAAGTGAATGTGGCCGATGAGGCATCGGTACAAGAGGCGATTGCTGCGACAGTTGCAAAGTTTGGTGCTATTCATATTGCCGTAAATTGTGCAGGTATAGGCTCGGCGGTGCGTACAGTGGGCAAAAATGGCCCGATGCCCTTAGATATTTTTAGTAAAGTGATTGGTGTAAATTTAATTGGCACTTTTAATGTGACGCGCTTAACCGCTGCACAAATGGCCAAAAATACGCCCGATGATGAAGATGGTGAACGTGGTGTGATTATTAACACCGCATCAGTGGCGGCTTTTGATGGTCAAATTGGTCAGGTGGCGTATTCGGCTTCTAAGGGTGGTATTGTGGGTATGACTTTGCCTTTAGCGCGTGACTTAGCAACGATTGGTGTGCGTGTTAATACCATTGCACCCGGTATATTTAACACGCCATTAATGAATGCGTCACCTGATAGCGTTAAATTGCCTCTCATTGAAATGACTCAATTTCCTAAGCGTTTAGGGCATCCTAACGAGTATGCACAATTAGCGACACATATGGTCGAAAATAAATTTATGAATGGCGAAACCATCCGTTTAGATGGTGCGATTCGTATGGCTCCGCGTTAATCAAACGTACACTGAGCGGAGTCGAAGTGGTTTCGACTTTGCTCAATGACCTCAAATTAGCCAACGCAAAAATTATCTCCCCGCCAACTTCTTTAATAAATCATCCACAAACTGCAATCGTTTTTTAGTATCGCTTAAATCACTAATAAACTTAAGTTTATCTGCGCCATCAAGTTTGTATTGTGCCGATTGTTTTTGTACTAACTGTACAATCGTCATTGGTTGAACTTTAGTATCTTTATCAAACTCTAAACGACCACCTTGAGCATGAGCATCAATTTTTTTAATACCTAACTCTGCCGCTTGTAACTTAATACGATGCGTGGCAAATAAGTTTTTGGTTGGCTCAGGTAACAGGCCAAAACGGTCAATCATTTCGACTTGTAATTCATCTAAAGCCTCAAAACTGTCGGCATGACTAATACGCTTATACATTAACAAACGGTTGTGTACATCGGGCAAATAGTCATCTGGAATCAATGCCGAGAAGCGTAAATTAATATCGGCGGTAAGTGCCAAAGGTTGCTCTAAATTAGGTGTTTTGCCTGCTTTAATGGCTTTAACGGCACGTTCTAGCATTTCCATATACAGGGTAAAGCCTACAACCTGCATATTGCCGCTTTGTTCTTCGCCTAATAGTTCTCCTGCACCCCTAATTTCTAAATCTTGACTTGCCAACGCAAAACCTGCGCCTAATTCACCTGCATTAGTAATCGCTTCGAGGCGTTTTTCGGCATCACCTGTTAAAGATTTTTTATTTGGAATCAGTAAATAAGCATAAGCTTGATGGTGTGAGCGACCTACACGGCCTCGCAATTGATGTAATTGCGCCAAGCCCAATTTGTCGGCACGTTCCATGACAATGGTATTAGCCGAGGGTACGTCAATGCCTGTTTCAATAATGGTGCTACACACCAACACATTAAATTGTTTGTGATAAA
>DDBM01000280.1:0-4036 GCA_002333125.1 Moraxellaceae bacterium UBA2032
ATCGTAACCACGCCAACGCGGGTCATTTATCAACTCGTTCTCGCCGCGCCAGTCTTTTTGGTTAAACGGCGGATTGGCCATAATGTAATCGGCTTTTAAGTCTTTGTGCTGGTCGTCGGCAAAGGTATCTGCCGCTTTTTCGCCCAAATTGCCACTAATCCCCCTAATAGCAAGATTCATCTTGGCCAGTTTGTACGTGGTATTGGTGTATTCCTGCCCGTAAATAGAGATTTCTTTTTTGTTGCCGTGGTGGTTTTCAATAAACTTAATCGACTGCACAAACATACCACCCGAGCCACACGCAGGGTCGTAGATAATGCCTTTGTACGGCTCTATCATTTCAGCAATCAGATTAACAATGCTTTTGGGTGTGTAAAATTCGCCTTTACCCTTGCCTTCTGCTAACGCAAACTTAGAGAGAAAGTATTCATAAACCCTGCCGACAATATCTTGGGCTTTGTCCTTGAGGGTATCAATATCGTTGATGGTGTCGAGCAGAGAAGACAGCTTAGTAATGTCTAAACCCAAACGCGAAAAGTAGTTATCAGGCAATGCACCTTTGAGGGCTTTATTGTTTTTTTCAATATTGTGTAGGGCGGTATCAACTTTTAACGCAATGTCATTTTGCTTTGAGTTTTTAATAATGTATGACCAACGCGACACTTCATCTAAGTAAAATATATTTGCCATACCGTAGAAATCTGACATTTCTATATATTTTTCTTGGCCTTTGGCAATCATGGCCTTGCGATGTTCTTCGAACTTGTCGCTGGCGAACTTTAAAAAAATAAGTCCAAGTACCACGTGTTTGTATTCGGCAGGTTCTACACTGCCACGTAATTTATTAGCAGAATCCCATAAGGTCACTTCAATCGGCTTTTCTTTAACAGCCACATTTTTTTTAGCCACAGCCAAAAGTCCTCTTTATATTTTATATGATGCGATTATTACTTATTTATGGATACGTTAGTTATTTAATATGAATAAAGCTCTCAAATTAAACCAATCAACAACTCACCATTTGCACCACCACCAAACGCCCACCCTCGCCACGCGCCAATAACAGTTTTTGGCCATCTACTAACGCTACTTTGTCACCAATGGCAATGTTTTTCTTGGTAGCAACATCCATTAAATCGGGCAAAGCCTCATTGACCAAGTACCATTGCTGTTGATGAAACACAAAATAACCCACGCGTTTTTTTTGCTCGGGCGTTAAGCGTTCATTAGGAAACACCAAACGATTGCTATGCCATTGATACAAAGATTGATTGTTATAAATCATTAAACGCTGATTATCGGGCAAAAATCGACCTTCTTGCTGCGAAGAATACAAATTCAAGACAGGTAACAACCCCACAAATGGCGTATCACAAAATGGACAAACAGGCTTGGTACTATTGCTAAACACATACCATTTTTGCTCACACGCGGCATTGCTACACGGTTGAATTAAGTCAACAGTTTTAACTAAGGCGTGTTCCCATTCGTCGGCACTGGGGCGCAAGTTGGGGTGATTTAAGCCNNAAGGCAATTTTTGGGTGTCTTTCCACGGCAATTCGGCGGCTTTGGCATACTCAATTTTAATACGATTACTGTTATCTGTGGGATGCTCAATAAATAACGCAGCCTCTCCCATCATTAATAGCTCGTCACGTTGCGAGTCTTTTGTATCATGCACTTTATCGCCACGCAACGGATGACGATATAACAAATACATATAAATCAGCACTGCTAAGGCGTGTTCATCAGTACGAATACTGGGCAAAAAACGCTTGGGGTCGTTACGGTCTAAATGCGCGGTTTTAACACATTCTGGTGCAATAAAATCGGGCGTTCCTACCACATCGGGCGCAAATTTATCTGGCACAACCAAACCATCTAAATCAATTAAACACGCGCTGCCTGTAATGGGGTCAACTAACACATTTTTATAAGACAAATCAGAATGTGCCAAGCCTGCGGCGTGTAACCGACGTGCGGCACGCGCAATTTGCAAACAGATTTTAAGGTGATGTAACCATGTGCCTAGTTCACGTTCATCCAAAAACTTTTTGCGGTTTGAGGGTGAAGCAAACCATTTGCCTTCTTTTTCTTTGCCTTTAATGCCTAACATATCGTTTTGTTTGGAGCCATAATCAAAAAAGAAATGACTTGCATAAAACGGCATCACCACGCCAATTTTGCCTTGATATTCTACGGTAGCCGTTGGCCAACAATATAAACCTCGCCAATAATCACCGCCTTTTTGGCCAAAAATACGCTCTCGGTATTGACCTGTAATAAGCTGCAAGCGTTCTTTTAAAGCGTCATCATTTTTCTTTCTAAATAAGGCCACCACATAACGTTTATTGGGCGAAAAATACACATCCTTCATCGCACCAGAGGCTTTAATTTCGTCAATAAATTCAATAGCCGAGCCGTCAGAAGCGGTTAAACGAATTATATTAGTCATGTGTGTTTTCCAACATCACCACGAGGGTTCTATCGTCATGGTTACCTTTAGACCAAAAGTCTAACCATGCCAACAAGTCTTTATCGTCACTTAATGCCTGATTTTGCTGTAAATCACACCATAAATTTTGCCATGCAGCACCGCTTTTAAGGGCGTTATCGGAGTCAAAAAAAGCATCACTCACGCCATCGGTCATTAATAAACATGGCACAAACTCTTTACTACAATAACGATTGATAGGGGCTTGCATAAAATTATTGTCGCTTAAAAAGCAAGTTTCGCCTGCATAATCGCCTATATCGGGTGTATTCAATAACTGTACTTGCTGCGTTTGTGGCCAATATAAGGCAATCGCACCATCTCCCACCGCCACCGTCCAATACACATAGGCTTGTTGTTGGCTATCAAACACACACAGCACTACCAAAACGGTACTGGCATAGTCTTTAACATCGGCTTGTTGTGCCTCGGCTTCGTCCTCTATCAAACAAAGGGCTAAGCCTAACGCGCCTCTAAATTCAAGCTCCATATTTTGCAAATGCACAGGAATAGGCCGCGTCAATGCTTTAACTAAAAATTGGCCGATGGTGTTGCAAATTAACTGTGAACCATAACGGCTATACTTGGCACTGCCTGCACCATCGGCCACAATGGCGAGTTGCCAATGCTCCCCTGTAGCAATAAAAAAATCATCGTCACGCGCATCGCCTTTATGAGCATGAGAACGGCCACGTTGACTTGCGGCTAACATATTTATACTGGGGGAATTAATGATTTGACTGGCACTATCGGGTTTAGCATAAATTTGCGTTGGGTCTGACGGAATATTTTTCCATAAGGAGCGTGGGTCGGGGTTAATTATTAGTGACACATCACAACTATTAATAACACCCCATTGTTGAGCATACTGTGTTTGATAAAAAACTTTTACAAAATGTGTGCCAAGCACTAAGGGTTGGCCAGTTAATTGTTGGCTCTGCTCATCAAAAATCAATCCCGTTTCTGGCTTAATATCTATCGCCACAATACGATATATTTTTTGGTCACGACTAAAGGGACGTTTTGCATAAAATGTTCCCATCATGGCAGGTGCTAAATCAAACATTCGCCCTAACCTCGCGCACGGCTAATATTAAAACCTGCGCTGTCGTCATCAGCAAGTCTAAAATTATTGGTGTGTTTACAATGCGGACATTTGGCTTTTCCTTCACCATCAATACAAAACAGTTGCTCACACTCGCCACAAGACGCAATCGCATAACTATTGCCACAATGTGGACAACCTGCACCGCCAACTAACATATCGCTATTAATCGTTGGTGTGGCCATGCTGTTATCACATAACTCGTAATAATCCGCTTCTAAAGCCAATACGCCTACCATATGATAACGCGCAAAATTCACATTAAATTGACCACCCTCAAAGCTCATTGGCATTCGTTCGTATTTGATTAAATAGGGCAAGGCATTACGTTGGCATCTGCCCGATAAAATCACATAATCTTCGTCCACTTTGGCGGCTAAACTTAAATCACCCATTTTGGACAAAATAGAATCATCTAACTTAGCTAAACTCACGCC
>DDBM01000280.1:4048-32134 GCA_002333125.1 Moraxellaceae bacterium UBA2032
TTTTTTGCCAACGATATACCGCATCTTTAATGTCATCGGTGGGTTTGCCGTCGGTCATTAAATACACCACAGGCTTCCAATCGCCTTTACGCTCGGGTGTGGTTTTAAGGACACTTTTGTCTATATCAGCCATTAAATGTGTTAACGCTGCGCCTAAGCCTGTTCCCGAACCAACAGGCAAACGTGGCGCATAAAACGAGGCTAATTCAACTAAAGGCGTAAGAGTTTTGGCTTTACCTGCAAAGGCAATAATCGACAAATACACCGTTTCTAAGGCATAAGGGTCGGTGCGTAAGCTCGTTACCAAACGCTCTAAACCGTGTTGTAATTGGCGCAGATTTTCGCCCGCCATAGATTCGGACACATCTAATAAAAAAAAGATTGGTAAACGGCGCACGATAAAGTCCTTGTTTTTATTTAATTCTACTCAATGAATATCCCCTCCCTTGATAAGGGGAGGGTTAGGGTGGGGTTTTAAATAACAACCCCCTCCCAGCCTCCCCCTTATCAGGTGGAGGAGTAATCACTAAAAGCTTGACCAACCATTAAATCACAATATTAATTTCGGCAGGTGGTGGTGGCAAAGCCGAATTACTAGTTTGCTGATTAGCACTAACCGTTGCAGACACCCACTGAAAAAACTGCGAAAAAGTGCTGCTGTCCATCGTGTCTAGGCTAACTACGGTGTCGGTTAAACGCTGTAACGCTGTTGCATCGGCTTTATGGCCTGCGGCACAGGCGATAATTTTAGCAAACGGTCGGCGTTTTACCTCGTCCAAAACTTCGCTATAAGCCAAGGTGTCGGAGGGTTTGCCATCAGTCATAATAAACAATAACGGTTGCGCGTCTCCACTACTCCCAACACGCAATTCTTTATCGACTTTTTGACAAATATGCGCCAAACCCTCACCCAAAAAAGTTGCGCCCGATTCGGGGCAAACAATGTCGGGTAATACTAAATTTTTGAGCGCGGTGAGGGGTAACACTTCTTTAATTAAAGAGTCAAAGGTCACAATCGACAAATACACACTTTCTAAGGCGTGGTGTTGTTGCCGCAATGAAGCCATCATGGCACGTAAACCAATATTAACCGAAGTAATTGGCTCGCCACGCATTGACCCTGACGTGTCTAATAATAAATAAACAGGAAAACGCTGACTCACACGCACCTCAAGGCAAATAATTTTGAAGAATATCAACAAAAGTGTCGCTGCTATGTGGCTCGCCAATCGCTTTAAAACGCCAACCACCTGCTTCACGCACCGCTTCGGCAAAGGTCATGGAGCACATATTGTCATAATTAGGTTCGGCACTAATTTGATAACGACACAGTTCTTTACCTTTACCATCAACGGCACGAATAAAGGCGTTTTTTAACTGGCCAAAATGCTGACCGCGTTTGCGACCCTCATAAATAGACACTACAAATACAATACGTTGATATTTTTCGTTGAGGCTATTGAGTTTAACAATAATTTGCTCGTCGTCACCGTCGCCCTCACCTGTACGGTTGTCACCTGTAAGCCAAATATGGCCGCTTGGATGTTTTAAGTTATTAAAGAAAATAACATCGCCACCCATTAAATCATTTTGCGGCCCTAAACTGGCTACTTTGCCACTGGCATCTAATAAAAAAGCCACCGCATCTAAATCATACTCCGCAGGTTTTGCCGCAAACAATGCGGTAAAAAAACCTTTTTTTTGTACAGGGTCGGCCATGTCCCAACCTAAACCCATGGTTATTTGTGATAAGTCGTTTTCTTCCTTGCGTAAAGAAATTCCTTCACCCTTTTTTAAGCTTAATGCCATTATTGTATCCTCTATGTTTACTTATCATGTATAGGCAGCTCGAGTGCCACATTCACTTCACCAACATAAAACCCTGTTTTAGCCTGTATGCGTGGCAAACTATCATAACCACTTACCAAGCCTTTAAGTGCTATATAAGGCAAATTTACACCTGCTAGGCATGCCATTGCCATACCACCCGACGGTCTTGCATTAATTTCTAACAATCTAATGCCATTATTGCCTGCTCTAAATTGAATATTAAACTGACCACTGAGGCTAAAGTGAGCGGTTAATTGTTGGCACATTTGAGCTATTTCGTGGTTATTATCAATGTATTGGCTAGGCACGCCTTTACTGGCCATAAATTTACGCCGTTGAATGGCTGCCCATAGCGTACCGTTATTAGCGACACAATCAACGCTCCACTCATCACCCGTTAAAAACTCCATCACTAATAACGAATTAAAACGGCTTTGTTGACGCATACCTTGGCGCAATTCTTCTAAGCCCACCACATATTCATCACCTTTTAAAATATGCTGTAAGCAATCACGCTGTTCATCTATTTTTCTAAAACCTAAACCAAAAATCGACACCGCAGGTTTAATGGCTAAACAAGGGTGAGAGGTGCGTAAAGTCTGATAGGCTTGTTCAAACTCCTCATAAGACGTAACACTAAGGGTATCGGGTAACTGTGCAACACTAGAGGGTAATTGCTGTGCAAACAAGTCTTTATTGTCTAATAAAGCTAAGGTAGCTGCATTAGCGACCAATAATAAACGCACGCCAATTTGCTCAAATTCATGTTGATATTGAGCAATGCTTTGCGCTTCTTTACCCACCACAAACACATTGATTTGATGTTGACTGCAAAAGTCCAAACACCAATCTACATAAGCCCGAGCCACTAAACCCGTAGGCTCTATATGTGCTTCGTCGGCTACTAATAAGGCACGTGCTTGGGCTTGAGTGTGACTCGCCACCAAATAAAATTCCTGTTTAACATCTTGTTTTTTAATTAAATTAATAGCCGCATAAACAAAAGACAACGATTTATTGTACCAAACACGAATCATGAAATAATCCACTTAAAAATAAAGGGCGGATAATCCGCCCTGCTGAGTACTTTATAAACTATAAGTAACTACGAATTTGCGGCATTAGCTGCTCAAAGGTACGACCTGTTCCATTTTCGCCAATAGCGTGCATTTTCCACTCACCATTATGCTTATAGATTTTGGCCATAATTTGTGCCGAATGTTCACCCTGACACGATAAGTTATAACGCGCAATCTCTTGGTCATTGCCACCATTAACTAAACGACAATAAGCATTTTCGACCTGAGAGAATGTTTGGCCTGTAAAACTATTGACCGTAAACACCAAACTTTTAATATTGGCTGGAACACGGCTTAAATCGACAATAATTTGTTCATCATCGCCATCACCTGCGCCTGTACGATTATCGCCTGTATGTTTAATGCTGCCATCTTTACTTTGAAGCTGTCTAAACCAAACGATGTCAATCATTTGCCCTGCTTCATCAAACATTAAACAAGAAGTATCTAAATCAATTTCGGCAGAACCGCCACCAAAACCAAAAAAGCCTTTCTTTTTTGCCACATCCCAACCTAAACCCATCACTACCTTAGTTAAAGCACTACCTGCCTCTTTATCTAAAGAAATTTTTTGCCCTTTTTCTAAATTAACTGCCATTTTATCTCTCCTAGTTTAAAAATTAACATCAAATCTATTCCCTCCCTTCATTGAGGAGAGGGCTAGGGTGGAGTTTTAGATTATAACCCCCTCCCAACCTCCCCCCCTTATTAATGGGGAGGCTTTTTAACCATTACCTGCAGTAGAACTACGCAACCACGAAATAAAATTATCTTTATTACGGGAGCAAATCACCACTTTACCTTTACCCGAAAAACGTAATACCACGCCTTCACCACTGGTGACACTATTAACCAAACGCCCCATGAGTCCGCCACCCTGACTGGTGCTTAAAGAGACTTTATGTTGCAAACGGCTATCCCATGCAACAACGTGAGCGTTATCAATAATTACATCTTTGTTGGGTTCTACATCCAAAATAAAGGTTGAACCCATACCCGACACAATTAACTTGCCAAAACCTGATGCTTCGGAATAAAAAAAGCCCCCTGCTTGACCAAACACACTCATGAGTGCGCCTTGCATACTGAGCTTTTCCATACGAGACACCAAACTCACACCTGTTTCGGCAGCCACAAATGCACCATCACTTAAACAATAGGTATTTGTGCCAACCTCTAATACTTCCATTGCACCGGGTAATAAAGGTGATAACAAACAATCACCGTTACCACGCACCGCTTCAATGTGTTGCATAAATAAAGATTCGCCATTGGCAAAGCTACGCATTAATGCCTGTCCAAGACCACCCATTTTGCCTTTTAAATCAAGGGTATCTTCCATCATCACCATCGCATTAGATTCACAATAAATTTTTTCACCTTGTTGCAAACTCACGTGCAAAAAAGGGTCTGCACCTTCGGTAATCGTAAATTGTGCCATAATTGTCTCTTAAAACTTATCTTGAATATCCCTTCGATTTCGCTCAGGGCGCGTTTTCCGCTGGCTGAGCGGAGTCGAAGCCAAGGCTTAACTGACTCACATTACGCAGTCAAAGCCTATTTACCACCTGCTTTCCAACTAAAGCCAAAACCAAACCATTTATCCATATCAGGATGACCATGAAAATATTCAACTAATTTGGTTACTGTTAATTGACCGCGAATATTTTCAATCATGGCAATCGCGCACATCCCTTTACTATCAGCACGGTCTAAACGCACTTCAACAGGCGGCTGATTGGCGATACTGATAGTGACAACACCATCGGTAGCCGCCCAATTTGGCACACCTTCATAAATAAATGCAAACACTAAAATACGTTTAAAACCGTCAAAATGGTCGCCATTGATGAGTAAGTTTTCGCCATTCACCGAAGCACCTGTGCGGTCATCACCTTCAAGCTGAATATACGGCTCTTGTTGATAACGGCCAAAACTTTTGCCAATGGCCTGAATCACGCCTTTATCGCCATTAAATTTTTCGTACATACAACCAACATCAAGGTCAATTTTTTGACTACCCAAGCCAAAAAATCCTGTTTTTTGGGTTTGGCGATGCCAATTTAAATTGACTTTAATTTTGCCATAACTTTGACTTTGGGCTTTTTCGAGTGAGATTTTATCACCCGATTTTTGCAAAGTGACTTTAGACAATGACACTTTAGGGGCAGCTGGAGGTGGTACAGGCGGTGCAGCAGGTTTTGGCGGCGTAGGGGGTGGTGATGCGGGTGCAGCAACTGCGCCACCAAAATGTTTAACTAAGGCATCTAAACCGCCATTAAAGCCTTGGGCAATGGCACAAAAACGCCATTCGCCATTTTTACGATATAATTCACCCAACATTAAGGCTTTTTCTTCGGCAAAATCTTTACCACTAAAATTAAAACGCGAACTCTCTTGGCCATTAGCAATAAAACGCACATAACTACCGTCACGCAATTGATTCATCGTGCCTGAACCATCTATGGCTGCGGTAATCACCAAACGGTCAATGCTAGTTGGCAATAAGGCCAAATTAAGTTGAAAGGTCGCGGTGTCTTTACCTGTGGATGGTACAATCAACACACCACCACACGGCGTTTTAGGTTGATTAAAAAAAGTCATGTATCGCTCATCACTGAGCTTTTGCTGTGTATCTAAGCCAAAGCAGCTAATATCAACCACTAATGCGCCTACGGTACTGACCGCCAATTGAAACGACTGACCTGTCACTAATTGACTAACTGGCGTGCGTTGTCCTTTGCTAATATCCATGCAATTTGCTCCTTATCTAATAATACGTTTAGCTTTGGCGGCTGTAAGCCATCGAGGAAATTCTTCCAACAACCTATCGTATAACTCTTGTTCGCTGATTTGGTGCAAATCGTCCAATGCAAAAAAATTACAGTTATCTACCACACGCCCCATCATCGTATCAAGATTTTCTAAAATACCATAGTCAGAACCGCCAATGCCTACAAATTGCCAAAAAATGGGTAAGGAAGCAGACTCTCGCAATAGCTCTTCAATTTCATCATCGCTACCAACACCACCATCACTAATAAATACAATATAAGCTGGTAAGGATGATTTAGATTTTTTATAGTATTTAATAACCTCTTTTATAACCACTGGCTCATCATTTCCAATATCAAAGCGTGCCAGTCCTCTATCATTATCCAAACGTTGATGTTTTGTGTAGTTTTTGACGTTTTTTAAAGTAACAGAGTCCAATTTATATGCCAAGCAACCGAATCCCCAACAATCTAATGCACCATCATCATCAAAATGAACCGCTAATGGTAATACCCTTTCTATCACTTTCTGAATTGTGCCATCAAAATACTGATGAAACATAGATCCAGAGGCATCTAACACTAATGCTACTTGTGCTTGTACATCACCAAGCTTTTTCTTTTCTAAACTAATTTGTGCTTTTTTGGCTAAAGACAGTAATTGTGGTGCTTCTTTAGAAACTTTCTTTTCTAATGACAATGTTTTGATTGGCTCTAATGGTTTAGGCTGCTCAATGATTGGAGGTACAGGCGCGGCCACTACACCGCCAAAATGTTTAACCAAAGCCTCTAAGCCACCATTAAAGCCCTGAGCAACAGCACAAAAACGCCATTCGCCATTTTTGCGGTATAACTCACCTAACATTAAGGCTTTTTCTTCGGCAAAGTCTTTGCCACTAAAGTTAAAACGTGAGCTTTCTTGGCCATTGGCTAAAAAGCGTAAATAGCTGCCATCTCGCAGCTGATTCATGGTACCTGAGCCATCAATAGCGGCGGTAATCACCAAACGGTCAATGGTTGTTGGCAACAAAGCCAAATTTATTTGAAAGATGGCTTTATCATGGGCGGTTGAAGCAATGATTTCTACCGCACCACAAGGCGTTTTAGGCTGATTAAAAAAGGTCATGTAACGCTCATCACTGAGCTTTTGTGCCGCATCTAAACCAAAACAGCTAATATCTACAACCAATGCCCCAACCGTAGTCACTGCCAATTGAAAACTTGAACCTGATACCAATTGACTAACTGGCGTACGTTGTCCTTTGCTAATATCCACGTGCTTATCCCCTTAGCAATAACTGCTTTTGTTGTGCTTGCTTAATCCATGTTGGATACTCGTTCATTAAACGCGCAAATAATTGCTCATCACTGTATTCTTGCGGTGTTTTAACGCTAAAAAAATCGGCATTATCTAAATAGCGGCCTGTTAAATCGTCTAACTTTTCTAAAAACTCAAATGAACCATCACGACCAATGCCCATAAACTGCCAAAATATAGGCTGATACGAGGCATATAACATTTGATTTTCGGCCGCTTTACGATTGCTAGTTGCGCCATCGGTGACAAACATCACATACACAGGCTCTTGTATAGGCTCACTTATGGGCGACTTTCTGTCGCTATCATCTTGCAAATAATGCTGACGAATCAACTTCATCACAGGTGAATAATGCGTACCACCCTCTAGCGGAAAATGCTCAATCAAATGACTAATATATTGCTGATAATTGCGTAAGGTAATCACGGGTGCGCGATGAGCTTTTTGACCAAACAAAAACACATCCACTTCGCCATCATCATCAAAGCGACACGCCAAAGCCACTATACGCTCCACAAAAGCCTGTATTTTGCCCGAACTATACAAACCACTCATTGAGGCCGAAATATCTAAACACAAACAAACTTTGGCACGATGCTCACCCAAACCCGCTTTTTCGAGACTCACTTGAGCTTTTTTAATTAAACTGACTAACTGAGGAGCTTCTTGCTCAATACGTTTTTCGAGTTGCACTCGTTTGGTTAATGATGGCTTGGCCGTCGGCACTGAATTAATTGCTGGCGTAGGTTCGGCGACTTCACCGCCAAAATGTTTAACCAAAGCATCTAAGCCCCCATTAAAGCCTTGCCCTACCGCAGCAATACGCCATACCCCATCTTTGCGATACACCTCGGCCACCATCAAGGCACGTTCGGCGGCAAAATCTGTGCCTGTAAACGCAAAAACACAGCCTGAACCCTCATTAATACGCAAGCTACTTTGGCTAAGTTGCGCCATCGTTCCTGCGCCATCAATAGCGGCTGTAAACACTAACTTTTGAATGGAGGCAGGGATTTTGTCTAACGTTAATTGAAAACTGGCTTGATTAGATTGATTATTAACTAATGTGACACCACCACAGGGCGATTGTGGCTGATTAAAAAAGGTCATATAACGCTCATCACTGAGCTTGCCCGCGCTGTCTACACCAAAGCAACTAAAGTCTATTGTAAATGGCGCATTGAGCTGTAACTGTAGCGTAAATTGGGGTGTATTGGCGGTAATATCCGCAATTTTAAGCTTTTGACCACGAATCATATCCATGATGTTTATCCTCAAATTACTCAAACAAAAGGCGAGAAAGTCTCGCCTTTTTATGACTCAATACGCGTTATACATTAACACCATAACTCGCGGCTAAAGGAGCTAAGCCACCTTTAAAACCTTGACCAATGGCTTTGAACTTCCATTCGCCACTATGACGATAAATTTCACCAAAGATCATTGCTGTTTCGGTTGAGCCATCTTCACTCAAATCATAGCGGGCAATTTCTTGCTGATTGGCTTCGTTTAATACACGTACATAAGCGCGTGATACTTGACCAAAGTTTTGACGACGCGTATCGGCATCATAAATCGTCACGCAAATGGCGACTTTTTCGATGTCGGCTGGCATTTTAGAAAAATCAATCATCACTGATTCATCATCGCCTTCGCCTTCGCCTGTACGGTTATCACCGCCATGTGCTACTGAGCCTTCGGCATTTTGTTTGTTGTTAAAAAAGATAAAATCGCCATCTGCACGCACTTTACCATCTGCTTTTAATACAAAAGCTACAGCATCTAAGTCAAAGGCTGCACCATCGGTGGCACGTGTATCCCAACCTAAACCAACAACCATCTTGGTCATTGTGGGAGCTTCTTTGCTCAAATTAACGTTGCCGCCTTTAGTTAAACTAATCGCCATGTTACTACTCCTAAATGTTATAAAAATTAACCAATACAATTGACACTTAACTACGTTACCCTTCGACTCCGCTCAGGGTACACTTGGTGGCTGAGCGGAGTCGAAGCCTTAACCTATATTTACGCCATATTGTTGGCACATAGCGGCTAAACCACCACTGTAACCTTGACCAATGGCTTTAAATTTCCACTCGCCACTATGACGATAAATCTCACCAAAAATCATTGCTGTTTCGGTAGAATAATCTTCGCTTAAGTCAAAACGGGCAATCTCACTGTTATCGGCTGAGTTGATAACCCGCATAAATGCGCCACCCACTTGGCCAAAACTTTGTTGACGGGCTTGGGCATCATGGATGGTTACCGTTACTACTAAACGTGACACATTGGCAGGCACATTAACTAAGTTAACTTTAACGGACTCGTCGTCGCCTTCGCCCTCGCCTGTACGGTTGTCGCCTGTATGTTCTACCGAACCACAAGACGACTTGGCTTGATTATAAAAAATAAAGTCGGCATCACTACGCACCTTACCTGTATCGCCTACCATAAATAAACTTGCATCTAGGTCAAAAGCTGCGCCATCGGTGGTACGTACATCCCAACCTAAGCCAATAAGAATATTTGTTAAATTAGGNNGTTGCTCCTTGTGAATGTACAAAAGATATTGAGTGTTTTACGTTTTTTTTAAAGCCCTATGTATAGTAGAATTGTTACCAATCGTTTTTTTGTCCAAAAAAAAGATGCCCTAAAGCATCTTTTTTAAATAAAAACCGTTACAAAATCAAGCGGTTTCTAGTTTTTTATGGCGAATAGATGATAATACTGCCCAAGCAATAAATGCCACACCAATTAAGCCTGTAACCACTTCAGGCACATGCACACCTGTACCGCTAAATAACATAATCAGTGCTAATGCACCAATCGCATAATGCGCACCATGCTCAAGGTAGATATAAGCTTCCAACGTACCTTTTTCAACTAGATAAATGGTCATTGAACGCACAAACATCGCGCCAATCGCTAAGCCTAACATAATAACAACTACATCATTGGTAATTGCAAACGCACCAATGACACCATCAAAACTGAACGAAGCATCTAAGACTTCTAAATATAAAAAGCCGCCAATGCCTGCTTTAACGATACTTCCAGAAACAGCAGAAGATGGTTTCTCGTCTTCCTCTTCATCGCTATTACCACTTTCTAATAAGTGGCCTAAGGCTTTTACACCAACATACACCACAATACCCCAAATACCCGCAAGCGTTACCACTAACTTGGTTTCACCTTCAACAGCACTGACCATAACTAACAGCGCAATCAAGGAAATAAAGACCGACATGGCAGGCACATTCGCCAAATTAGCCAGCTTATGCTCTAGCCAATGAAACCAATGTGTGTCTTTTTCATCATCAAATAAAAAGTTCAAAAACACTAACAGTAAGAACAAACCACCAAATGCAGCAATTTCGGCATGATGAGCCATGAGTTTTTCAGAGTACGATTTAGGGTCATTTAATGCCAATTTAGCCACTTCAATCATGCTCATATCGGCAGTAACACCTACAATCAGCAAAGGAAAGACTAAACGCATACCAAACACAGCCACTAAAATACCGACTGTTAAAAAGATAGTTTTCCAAAAATGATCCCAATGGCGCAAGACAGAGGCATTAACAACGGCATTATCAAAAGATAAGGAGACTTCCATTACGGCTAAAATAGCAGTAATTAATAACACCTTAAACATGTTATTAATACCTGCCTCTGCACCATGACTAAAGCCCCACCAAGCAGACAAACCTAGACATATAAAGGTAAAAATAAAAGAAAATCGAAAATGTTGCACTGTTGCCGTTCCTGATTTAATTTAAAGTGCGTAATAATAGCGTGTATTGCTAAAAATATCGCTGTTTATTCATGTAACGATTAAAATTTAGCCTACCACTTAACTATCAAGAATCCTCTGCTATTTACTAAAATCGCGACCTTTAAAGATACTCGCGCCTAAACGTACTTTAAATGGCGGTGTCATGTAAAAGATACTCATACTCATTTGACGAACCACTCACAAGATGTCAGCATACAATGGCTTTTTTGGCAAAGTCATGCTAATAACATAAGCAGTTAAATATTTAGATATTAGACCGTATGATTAAGCCTGTTTTTAACAAAAATTAATTGAGCAACCGTATGAAGGAATATACACATGAAAAAATTGTTAGCCTGTACTCAACACATTAATACATCTCGTAAAATAATAAATTGTCATAAAGTATGTCCAATTCAACACACAATAATTAATACCTTTTTATTGTGGATTCGCTCATGAATTGTTTTTTATTAAGCACTATTAGCCCTGCCCCCCTAGGCTTTACTTACAAGCCTGCTGTGCTACGCAAAGATCTTTTAAGCCATGTTTTTGCCATTTACACACAATCACCCGAAGATATTCTCGCCCTCATACCAACGCAACATGAGTCAATACAAGGGCTAATTATTTACCCTGCCGACCAATATCTATTGGAGCATATTAGCCCTCATTTTTGGAAAGTGGGCGTTTCTAACATGACAGAAGCGCATTTACAAAATTTAGTGTTGCCGCTATTAACTACCTTAGAACATTTGGTGGCTGCCCATGAGCAAAACATTGACTTACAACAGCGCATCAAGCGTATGAGCAATGATTTAGAACAAGTCAAAACTGACTATCATCGTGCAACTAACGCACTCGCTCAACAAGTACAACACTTAACCCTAGCCGAAACCAAATTACGCAGCAGCGAGTCTCAGCTCAAACATATTATTGATTTATTACCACAACAGATTTATGCCATTGACCACAACAACACCATGTTGTTGGCAAATCAAGCTTATACCCAAGCACATAATCAACACATCGAAAATATTATTGGTCACCCGACCCAAAAAATTGCCCCTCAAGCAGATATTGATAGCGGCTGGTTTGCTACAGCACAACAAGCCAATGCCATGGTTAGACAACAACATAGTCGTATTGATATTCCCGAGCAAGAGTTAGCCACCATTCATGGCTCGCGCTTTTTTCATATTACTAAAATTCCCTTTAATTATGATTCACAAACAGAATGCTCTGGCGTACTGACTGTTGCTACCGACATCACCTCACATAAAGAAACCGAAAAATCGTTTAAAGAATTAAATCATGATTTAGAAACCAGAGTACAAGCACGTACCGCCGAATTAGAACAAAGTAATTTATATTTACAACAAGCAAAAACACAGGCCGAAGCCGCTAACGAGTCTAAAAGTTTATTTTTGGCGATGATGAGTCACGAAATTCGTACTCCCATGAATGGTATTATTGGCATGATTGAGCTACTCAAAGAGACTCCGCTTGATGCCGAACAAACCAAAATGCTCAAAACAGTACGCGACTCATCATTTGTATTACTTAATTTATTAGATGATATTTTAGATTTTTCTAAAATTGAGGCTGGACACTTAAAACTAGAAAAAGTGCCTTTTTCGTTAAGTGAATTGATTGAAAGTGTGACCGAAACCTTAATACCTAATGCCACACAAAAACAAATAACGCTCAATTGTTTTATTAATCCGAGCATTCCCGATATTTTAGAGGGTGACCCTGTACGCTTACGTCAAGTGCTGCTTAATTTAGCAAGTAATGCCATCAAATTTACCCAAGCCACTACCAAAAAAAGAGGACTGGTACAAATTCGCGCCGAAATACACTCTTTACACGCTAATGCGGTTGATGTGATATTTCAGGTTGAAGACGATGGTATTGGAATTGCGCCAGAGGCGATACATCAATTATTTCAGCCATTTACTCAAGCCGAAAGTTCTACAACACGTCATTTTGGCGGTACAGGTTTAGGCCTGTCTATTTGTCAACGCCTCGTGCAAATGATGGCAGGTTATATAGAAGTTAATAGCACCGTTAATGTAGGCAGTTGTTTTAGCGTCTTTTTACGTTTGCCCATTAATCACAATGCTTATGCGATTCAAGCACATAAACTACTCGCCAAACAAACCGTGATTGCCGTGTTAAAACAAAGTCTATTACGACGTACTATTTGCAACTATATGCAGTTTTGGCAAATAGATTTTAAAATTGTTAATACCTTAAGTGATGCATGTCAGCATATTGCTCAATTACCCAAAAGTAGCCTACCTGTCTTATTATTAGATACCGACTGGCCTCATCCACCACCCAGTTTATTACATATTCCCACACTACTGCTAACACATCGCCAAGACAAAAACGCCGCCTTTGCTCAAGCCCCGCTAAGCAATAATCAATGGCGCGTTTGGACTTCTCCTTTACGGCGTAGTGATTTATACAATGCATTATTAATAGCAACACATACGGATAATAATCAAACAGCACCTAATGCGTCTGCTTTACCTATTTCTAAAGCTGCCTCTGTGCTCAGTGTGACTGAAGCCGAGCAAAAAAATCTATTAATTTTAGTGGCTGAAGATAATCCTGTTAATCAAACGGTACTCAGCAAACAATTGGCGTATTTAGGCTATACCTGCGTCGTTGCCAACAATGGCTTAGAAGCCTTAACCTTATGGCATCAACATCGCTTTGCTTTAGTGATTACTGATTGTCACATGCCCGAAATGGACGGCTTTGAGTTAACTCAAAAAATTCGCTTACTAGAACAAAGCGACTCAAAACTTTGCCCCATTATTGCCTTTACTGCTAATGCACTCCGTGGCGAAACCGAACGTTGTTTAAGTGCAGGTATGAATGATTATCTGTCTAAGCCGCTAGAAATACAGGCATTACACCGCACTTTACAAAAATGGCTACCTAACTAAAATTTTGCTTTTTGCAGCAACCACCGTTTATCTTCTTTTTTATACCGTTTATCCTTTGTGGCGCATAAGGTTAAGTTTTTGACAGCTTTCGCCAAGCAGATGCTCGTTTATTCGTCTAATATTCACACAAATAATACATATTATTACTTTTTTGGCGTTTTTTGGTTCACTAAACGCTCACTTTTTGACATTACGGTGCTTTAAAAGCATACCTTGTCATATTTTTCTTGTTGAGGTCATACCATGAAAAACATAAGCAAACTCATTTGCGGCTTAACATTAGCGGCTTAACATTAGCGGCTGGCGTTGTAACACAGGCTCAAGCCTTTAGCCAAGAAACACACAAACGTATTGCAATTGATGCCGTCAACTATATGAAGGCTAACCCTAGCACCACCAATTATGCCAAATTATTAGCAGGCGCAACTAAGGCAGGCATGACCATTGACCAAATGGCTGCAACTTTAGGCCAAGGTGCTTATGATGTTGATGACTTTATGGATACTTATATTTGTGGTGCAACCACAGGTAACTGCCAAGTCGCTCCTGTTTGGGGTTTAGGCGCAGGGATTGTTAAATACACTTCTTATTGGCACTTTCAAAACCATACTCAAGGTTCGGACGTACATGGTAACGACTTAGGTGGTTATAACTACCAAAAACTTACCGTTTGGGGCGCAATTGATAATATGGCGGCCACATGGTTATACGGCGACTATTTAGACGATGGTAAAGGTGGTTTGACTGGCTGGTGGTGGAGCGATGGCACCAAATATAATAGCTACAATATCACCGAGAAAAACTACCGTTTAGGTGGCTATTCGACCAACAAAATGTATCAAGATTTTGAAAATGCACCATTTCAACCTATCGACAACTTAGGTCAGTACTGGTTTCAACAATTTTTAGCTAACCCTACTGTGCAAACTTTAGGTTTTGTATTGCATACAACCGATTTACTACAACCACACCATGTTTGGACAACCTCTGACTTAAATCACTCAGGTTGGGAAGGTTGGGTAAATGATTACTACTATTCAGAAGGCCTCAATAGCTCGGCTTTAGTCACCACTGCCTTAAATGACTTAACCCCACTTTCGGCAACTGCTAGTGACATTCGCCCTTTGTTAACTCAAGGTGCAAACATTTCTTACTCTCAAGGTGGTATTGTGTTATCTAGCACCGACCATAATGACCGTAAAAATGTAGGCAAAATCGTTGTACCCCATGCTATTGCCATGGTAGTTCGTGTACTTAATCGTGCTGCCGAACGCTTTTAAGCCTTAGCACTAAAAAAAACTAAGCCCACTCTAAAAAGTGGGCTTTTTTATGCCTATAAATACACAAACTTTTAATCATAAAAAGCCAAGCTCGTCACAAAATAAAGCCGTTTATCCCTCTTTAAATACCGTTCATCTTAGTGGCGTATAAGGTTAAGTTTTTGTCATTTTTCCTCAACGTAATTGTCGAATTATTAGTCTATTATTAACGCACTTAATACATAAAACCAACACGCAATTTTGGGGTCTAGAATGAAAAACGTTACCAAACTGATTTGTGCTACTGCTTTAACCTTCGGTTTGGCCATGGAAGCCCAAGCATTTTCTCAAGAAGTTCATAAACGCATTGCCATTGATGCAGTTAACTATATGAAGGCCAACCCTAGCACTACTAACTATGCAAAATTATTAAACGGTGCAACACAAGCAGGCTTAACCATTGACCAATTTGCAAACGCTTTGGGTCAAGGTGCGTATGACGTTGATGACTTTAGCGATACTTTTTTGTGTGGCGCAAGCACAGGTAGCTGTCAACAAGCACCAGTTTGGGGTGCTGGTTCGGGTATTGTTAAATACACTTCTTACTGGCATTTTCAAAATCATACACAAGGCTCAGACGTACACGGCAATGACATTGGCGGTTACAACTACCAAAAACTTACCGTTTGGGGTGACATCGACAATATGGCAGCAAGCTGGTTATATGGCGACTATTTAGACGACGGCGCAGGTGGTTTAAAAGCGTGGTTCTCTCGTGACAGCACCAAATATAATACCTATGGTATTACAGAAAAAAATTACCGCTTAGGTGGTTATTCAACTAACTCCATGTATGCTGACTTTGAAACTTCTCCTTTCCAACCTATCGACAACTTAGGTCAGTACTGGTTTGGACAATTTTTAGCTAACCCAACGGTACAAACCTTAGGTTTTGTGATGCACACCACTGACTTACTGCAACCGCATCACGTGTGGACAACTTCAGCATTAAACCATGCAGGATGGGAAACATGGGTAAATGACTATTACTACACCGAAAACTTAAACAATTCTGCTGCCGTTACTATCGCGTTAAATAATTTAACACCACTTTCGGCTACAGCAACCGATGTTCGTCCTCTATTGACACAAGCTGCTAGCATTGCTTACTCTCAAGGTGGGATTGTATTGTCTAGCACCGACNNTAAATAAGTTTTGAACTAACACAATCCCTCTAAGACGCACGTTTTGGAGGGATTTTGCTTTGTAGCGACTTAGATGCTAACTATAAAAAAATGCGTCAGTCCAAAAATAATATATTAGAGGTTATTATGAAGCGGAGTTTATGGCACATGAGCTTACTCGCCACCTTGCTAGGTTTAACGAGCAACATTAGTCATGCCAAAGTTAACTATGATTTAAAAAATACGCAACAAGCCGCTACTATTGCTAAATACAACATTAGTAATACCCTGCTTGATATTATGCACAAAGTATCTATTGCTAAAAAAGCCGAGCTTACTCGCGGTGATGTGTTAACCGCATTAATCGAAAACCAATTATTAGGCCAATATGCACTCAAGCGTTTTGGTGAAAGCCAATTAGTTGAAAATAATAAAGTCTCTTTTTTGCCTAGTGTGGTTGCCGAGCAAGAATTTAGAGCTGTGATTCAAGTTGCCTTTGATAAGGAATTAGCCGAGGCACGTAAAAAACTAGGTGGCAACCTAGATAAAAAAATCAGCCAAGAGCAAACCATTAAAGCTAATGAATGGGATAGTTTTTTACCCTCTAAAAAAGTTCTACAACTCAACATACAACTAGATGATACAGGCCAAAAGGCAGCCCAAAAACGTGTATTGCTACAATACCAATTTGACGACAAGCATAAAGGTACGGTGACTTTATGGGATGTTTATCAACGTCAAAACGTACAAGGCCGTAACGAAATTCACAGCCGTAAAAGCGATTTTACGCAAAGCCAAGCCCGCGAAATTGTAGTGCATCGTTTTATTGATTATTGGGTAGAAACACAGTCTAACTTGAGCAAACAAGACATAGCCGATATTCAACAAGCGATTTTAAATAAAAGCTATCACGATGGTTTTGTTAGCATGATTGGTATTGCTGCCGATATTCATGATGATGTGCAGTATTTAAAAGACCTTGCCAAAAAAGTCACGCCTGCCGAAGTTAAAGCCTACTACCAAAAACACAAAGATGAGTTTAAGCGAATAGTACGTGTTAAAGCACAACACATTGCGCTTGCTGACGAAAAAACCGCGAACATGGTGGCAGAGCAACTCAAAAAAGGTGGTAATTTTGGCCAACTTGCCAAGCAATACTCCACAGCAATGGATAAAACTACTGGAGGTGATTTAGGTTGGGTTGTACACGAGCCAAAAAATCCAACATGGCTTAATAGCTTAGCGTTTATTCAGCCCATTAACACACCTTCTCGCCCTATAAGAACACCAACAGGTCAATGGGAAATTTTACTGGTTACTCAAAAAGAAGAAGGTTATCAGCCTGTTGACGGCGAAAGTGTGCGCTATTTAGCTTCACAAGTGATTGCGCGGCAAAAAATGGTTAAAGAGTATCAAACCATCCGTAAGACACTAATTAAGCAAACAGACATTCATATTAGTCCTATACTTAAACCACAGATGCTAAGTTTAGAAAACGATGTGATTATTGTTAAACCTAGCGAAGCAGACCACCATCACTAATAACAATGGGCTTACGCGCTTCGCCTAAGCCCTCAACAAAAAACAAGAGGTGTATGATGAAAAAACCGATTATCGGCTTTGGTATTGCGGTAGTTGCTTTGGCAGGCTTAGCCTTTGTTGCCCAAAATCTGTTTGTAAATGACCATAAAAGCGTGCCATTTACCGCCATGAGCACACAAAATAACGAACACTCTATTGCGCCAACATTAAACACCACTCAAGCACCAGTGGATATTATCGAACCTCCTGCCCCTAAGTTAACAGGTACAGACAGCCCTCTATTGCCAATGCCAACGCAACAGGTTGATGCGGCCAAGTCGATGGCAAATGCTATGAAAAATGGTGACCCACGTATGCCACCGCTTGACCCTACACCTAAACCAGAAGATAAAGCAACCGCGGCAGAATTAGCAGACCCTAAATTGTATGCTCAATATGAGTCGCGTCAAAATATGCGTTTGTACAAAGGGTATGTTAAAGCGGCTGAAACCGAAATACCACGTTTACAACAAGACATTGCTAAAGCTAAAGCCAGTGGCTTGTCGCCCGAACAAATTGCCGAAGGTGAAGAAAAGTTACGCCGTATTCAACAAATGCGTGACCAGTTGGCAAGCCAACATCCGCAAGTTTTGCAGTAAGCCTCACCTCCAACCCTTCTTATTTAAAGGAGGGTTTTTAACCTTCGTTATACATACTCTCGGCAAAACGCCATGTACGAATAATTTGTAGTACATCCATATTTTTACGCATAGTTTTGGTAAATGGCGGAAAAGGCTCGGCCAAACGTACCGAACGTCGCGCTGCTTCATCTAACACACCAGACCCCGAAGACGAACGTATTTGAATATTTTGCACTTTACCATTAGGCAAAATAGCCACCAATAAACGTACCTCGCCTTGTAAACGGCGTTGTTTGGCTACATCGGGATAATGCAAATTACCCATACGCTCAACCTTTTGTCTAAATTGGTCGATATACGCGGCAGCATAATCTTCTCGTGTGGATAAACTAGATACGGTATGTGTTTTAGGTTTTTTAGCATAAGCTTGACGTTTTTCGGCTAAACGCGCTTCTAAACTCGCAATAGCCGCACTTTGAGCCGACATTTGTATTAAACCTTCGTCAAAAAATTCTGTAGGCTGAATTTTTTTATGTACGCTTGGGGCTATTTTTTTGTTAGAAAAACGATGGGTCACAATTAAACGATGTTCGGCGGATTGAGGTGGCGGCTTAAACGCCATTTGGTCTTCGGGGGTGATTTCGTTAATTTTCGCTTCGACAAAATCAGCCACTTGCGTGGTGGTCATCTCATTTACTTTAGCCAACTGACCACTACCCTGCTGATTAGCTTGTGCTAAAAAATCGGCTTTAGGATTGGCTTTGCTACTTTTATGTAAGGCAAGAGTAACTTCTATGCTATGCGCGGGCTGACCTTGTGGCTCAACAAAAGTAATACTCAAAATAAGAAAAGCATGAAGTAAAACAGCACTAAAAACGGCATAAATTAAATGCTTAGGATTATAATGCTGCTGAAAAATCATCATCGCTTCCTGCTGTTAACGCGCTTTTTGTAATAACTCAGGGGCTGGATGGGTACATTCTAATTTACGGCCAATAGCGGCTTCTAAATTAGGAATTAAAAAAGCATCATCTTCGCAAGCAAAACTAATACTCACACCACTTGCACCGCCGCGACCTGTTCGACCAATACGATGCACATAATCATCGGTTTGTTCGGGTAAGGTAAAGTTAATTACATGACTCACATCATCAATATGTATGCCGCGTCCTGCTACATCGGTAGCCACTAGCACACAAATTTTACCTTCTCTAAAGTTTTCTAAGGTTTTTACACGTTTATCTTGAGGCACTTCGCCCGACAATACTGCACACGAAATATGATGCCGTTTAAGCATTTCGGCTAAACGACGCACTTGGTCACGGCGATTAGCAAATACAATCACGCGGTCAAAGGCTTCTAATTGTACTAAATTATACAATAAGTCATATTTTTGTTCGGCACTGACAATATAAACCAGCTGTTCTACGGTGTCGGTAGTGACCTGATCAGGTTCGATTTCGACTTTAACAGGCTGAAATAACCATTGTTCGGCTAAGTTTAATACGTCCTGATTAAAGGTTGCCGAAAAAAACAAGGTCTGACGATGTGTTTTAGGTGGGCAAGAACGCACAATCCGCTTAATGGCAGGAATAAAGCCCATATCCAATAAACGGTCTGCCTCATCTATCACCAACACTTCTAACATATCTAAATAAATGGCTTGCTGGTCAACAAAGTCAATTAAACGACCCGGTGTAGCCACAACAATGTCAACATTTTGGCTATACAGTTGTTGCTTTTGTTTGTCGTAATCCATGCCACCAACTAAGGTCACTACACGAAGCTGTGTATATTTAGTCAGTTGCTCGGCATCTTTAGCGATTTGTAAGGCAAGCTCACGCGTAGGTGCTAATACTAAGGCGCGTGTTTCGCCCACATAACGTTCTTCGGCAGGTGGCTTAATAAGTAAGTCGTTGATTAAAGTAATTAAAAAGGCCGCAGTTTTGCCTGTACCCGTTTGGGCGCGACCAATCGCATCATGGCCTGCAAGGGTAAAATGTAAAATTTGGGATTGAATAGGCGTGGCATGGCTAAAGCCTAAGTCACTAATTGCCCGTTGCAATAACGGGCTGAGTTTGAATTGTTCAAATGTAGGTAATATATCGGTCATCTTGTCAAAAAGTGTCTGGCATCGGCTGCCGTTCGTTTAGGGTCTTCTTCCATTGGGATATGCCCCAAATCATCATAAGTAATTAGCTTAGAGTGAGCAATATCGCGTTGGAAACACTTGCCATGTTGTGGCGGAATCCATGTATCTTTTGCCCCCCACATAATGAGCGTGGGTGTCCGAATTGCTTTAATATGTTTTGCATCGGTGGACATACCTCGCATCATATCAGCGATTGCGGCACGTGTCCCTTCTCTACGCAATAAATCTTGATAACGGCGTATGGTTCCTTTAGGAATTCGGCTGCTATCGGCATACGCAGAGCGCACACTTTGAATAATAAAAGGTAAAGGTGCAACGTGCTTGGTTAAATGTCTAATGCCTTTACCGCGCATTAAAACAACGGCTAACGGAGCAACTTTAGCATAACCTGCACTATCTATTAAAATTAACTTTTTAACTTTAGTTGGATAATGCAGCGTGTAATTCCACGATAAATAACCACCTAAGGAATTACCCGCTAAATGAAAGTGTGTTAAGCCCAATTTTTCGACCACTGCATTAATAAAATGTACTACCACATCAGGCGTGGTTTTGGTGTGTAACAAAGGGCCTGTTATTGCAAAGGGTGGCACATCAATAGCTATTACTCTAAATTGGTCGCTTAGCTCATTGCGCCAACCATCCCAAGTATCTGCCGACGACGAAAAACCATGCAACACTAATAATGGCTCACCTTGGCCACTTTCTTTAATACGCACATCAATGCCTTGCACTTTTAAATAATAAGCATCTTGGCTGTAACGTGCTTTAAGTGTTTCGGCCGAAATATCACCAATACCTAAAAAATGCTTTGCTTGTTTGAATGCTGTAAATACCATTTTAAATACCTCTTTGCTGAAATTTCAGGACTTACGCATTTCACCGAACACGCGCGTTTGCCCTCACTCTAGCTCTCTCCCACAGGGAGAGAGAACTCCCTCTCCCGTAGGAGAGGGTTGGGGTGAGGGCGTGAACAAATAAGCGATAACCACGCGTAAATCCTAAACTGTACTGTCGTACTAATTAACAGCCAAGATACGCTATTTATGAATAGGTTGTTATGGCTAAATGACTTGTGTTTTTGGGACAGGAAACACCATCGAAAAGTCAGTCACTTTAAAACACGCAATCACATGACCTTGATTTAAGTCGGTAAAATAGCGTTTATCAAAATAACTCTCTTTGAGTAAGGCAGGTTTTACATAACCACTTGCTTGCAAAGGAAAAAAGAAGCGTTGGCCGTGCCAGTCTTGCGCTAGGGTACGTAAACGAGTTGGTGCCAACTTGATATTAACAGGAAAGCTAAACAAATGATGACTAAAACTCAATTGAGCGATTGTTTCGCCTGTAGGCGCGCTTAGCTTTATAGTATCGTGATTATCTGCCCCATACTGCACCTCAAAATGCGCCATTTCTTTGGGAATTCCCCAATTTTTTTGGCCATTATCAATTGAGTCTTGGGTAGATACATAAATTTTAGAAATAGACAAATGACGCTTTTGGCCAAACTTGAGTGTGCCGCCTATATACAGTAACTCATGGTATGCGCCAACGTCCGAGCTTTGATAATCGGCAAAGGCTATATAAGCCAAATGGCCGCGCCGTGTTGCTTTTAGCTCATCGCTAATAAAACTTTGTTCATTTAAAACTTGTTGCGGCAACTGCACAACCATCACATAACCCTGTCCTTTTAAATGCCAAGGGGCTGGCGCAACCTTTTGAGTCATATTTCACCTTGCTTATACAAATTAAACTCAAGCAAGAGTAATACGATTACAAACATTTAAGCACTGTGAGTTGCGGACATAAAAAATATAGGCAAAAAAAAACGACTCATAAAGAGTCGTTTTTTGAAGCTAGNNATTAGTCAATAGCGCGTACTTCTTCTGCTTGAAAGCCTTTTTGGCCTTTAACAACAGTAAATTCAACTTTTTGGCCGTCACGTAAAGAACGGTGACCGTCGCCTAAAATAGCGCGGAAATGTACAAATACATCTTCGCCAGCTTGACGTTGAATAAAACCAAAACCTTTAGAGTCGTTAAACCACTTAACGGTACCTTGTTCACGATCTGACATAATATATCTCACTTGTGTTACTGAAAAAAAGCACGCTTTATTTGGCGCGTACTGAGGCCGCTACACACATTTGAAGTTTTAAGAAAAATTCTTCAAACTTCTTGTTACAACAACGGCCAAACATCAGCGAACATCAGGTGACACAGTTGGAGCTTTCACGGACGAGTAGATTAGACACTCTTTTTGCCTGAGTAGCAATCAATATTTACTTTTTTATTACACCATCAATAAATGGCATCGGGCAATTAAGCAAAGCGGCTAATACTCTTAGCAACTCATACTCGCTACGATGTAACACGCCGTCACTTTGAATCGTTGTTGCCGTTAGGTTAATTAATTGCTTTTTTCCTTCTAAATTTAGCGTATTAAATAGTTTTAGTGTTTTATCCAATGTTAACAAGGTGGCTTGTTGTGGTGCAGGCATAGTAGGCATCGGCAGTAAAAACACAGGACTTAGTAGTTGCTGATAAATACTGGCGTATTGTGATGGCTGGTGTGCGCCATATTGTAACAAAGTCACAACCCATTGAGCGCAAGGTAGNNAAACGCCGTAACTCCATGATAAAAAATTGACGTTCTTGAGGTGTTAATGCCAACAAACGAGGAATGGCTAGCTCCACAATCGGTAAAGCAAGGCGATTATCACTACAGGCTAAGGCTCGTTGTAATTGGCTAACCCGTTGAGCTAATACGTGTTGTGATGCAAAAAACTGTGTTAAATCAGAACACCCTTGCTCTTGGGCAATTAAGGCAAACAACACCGCTTTTGCACCTAAGGTACTTTGTAAGGCACGTGATATATCTATTGATAACGAGCGATACAAATACTGTGCCGACTGCAAGTCTGCCCATTGTAACTCGCCTACCATCGTGGTCATGGGAGCATCAAAACTAAATTCTATGTGGTCGTTTGGTGTTATTTGAAAAGGTGTAACGGCTTGTGGGGCTTGTGTCATCTCGCCCGAAAAAGCCAAGATAGATGAGTTTTGAGGTTTAGGTATTGAAGCTGAAGCAGGTGTTACAGTGCTTGTTTTTGTTTTTTGATATTTAATGCGTGTTAAAAACGTAGGGGCAATGGTTTGAATACGAATATTTAAGGGCGGATGAGTCGCAAACCACTGGCTAAAACTAACACTTTCACCAAAACACATATGACTCATTTGTTCGGCATGCCAAGAGTTTAAATACGAATCATATTGGCCAATTTTGTACAATGCCCCTGCTAAGGCATCGGGGTTACGGGTAAATTGTACACTGGCGGCATCGGCTAAGTTTTCACGCTCACGCGAAATAGCGGCTTTAATTAATCGGCCGAGTACCAAGCCTATATAACCCACCAACCACAGTCCACAACCTAAAGGCCAAAATGGAGTAATACTTTTATGTTTGGGATGGTCTCCCGTTGGCGAGCGCATCAAAAACTCACCCATTTGCCCTACTGCTAACATACCCGCCAATACCGACAACATATAGGTATTTAAACGCATATCGCCATTTAAAATATGACTAAATTCGTGGCCAATAACAGCTTGNNATCTTGACTAGCAAAATCAACTGCCTGAGCATTCAGCATTTTGGCAACGGCTGCGCCACCCTCTCTTAATAAAAACCACTCTAATAAACTGCCCCCTGCCACTAACCAAAGCGTTCCTAATAATGCTTGTTGTGACCAGTCATGCCATAACCAAGTGCCTTGACCTGTCTCGTGGGTGGTCACTACCGCCACCAAATACAACAAAGCATTTACACCAATAAAAATAATTAATACTGCAAAAACAAAGTACCCAAGCAGCCGAGAGCTTGCTTGTTTAGCGGCTTGTTGACGACCAAAAAAGTCCACTCTACTCTCCTATAGCCCTCACTCTAGCTCTCTCCCACAGGGAGAGAGAACTCCCTCGCCCTCAGGGTGAGGGCTAAATCAAAAGTCAACACACCCTAATTAAAATTAATTTTAATGGGTTCTTTGGCTTCTATATTGTGTATTTCGAGAGGAAGTGCCGCCTGAAAGTTAGTAAAATTAGCCACAATATTATTAGGAAACTTTTCACGCTCGATGTTGTAGCCCATGACCGCATCATTAAACGCCTGACGCGCAAAACCGACTCTATTTTCGGTGGTTTTTAATTCTTCCATCAAATTTTGAATGGTGCTGTTGGCTTTGATATCAGGATAGGCTTCGGATAACACCATGAGTTTACCCAAGGCGGTATTTAACACCCCTTCGGCAAGAGACAACTTGCTCATGGCTTCTGCACTATCGACATTTTTAGCGGCTACTTGCTCAGCAGTTACGGCCTGATTACGCGCCGCAATCACTTTGGTTAAGGTATCTTTTTCGTGCGACAAATAGGCTTTAACCGCTTCGACCAAATTAGGAATTAGCTCATAACGCCTTTGTAGCTGTACATCAATTTGAGCAAAGGCATTTTTAAAATGATTACGCAAACTAATTAAGCTGTTGTAAACATTGACCGCATAAAAAGCAGCCAAGCCAATAAAGGCTAAAAAAACAATACCAAACATTATAAGCTCCTTGGATTTTAATNNTGACCTTAGCAAGTTTTTTGACAGAGTCAACGCCTTTTGTTTTTTGATTCACCTCATAGCGCAATAACAGGTACAATAGAGATAGTTTTGGTATTTATTCTTTCGGAGTGCGTTCATGTCTGTACAACAACCCAAAGTAGGCTTTGTGTCTTTAGGTTGCCCTAAAAATTTGGTCGATTCTGAGCGCATTTTGACCCAGTTACGTACCGAAGGTTATCAAATCTCTGCCGACTATCAAGGTGCAGACTTAGTGGTGGTTAATACCTGTGGCTTTATTGAATCTGCGGTACAAGAGTCATTAGATGCNNAGTGTGCATCAATACTTGCCACCTAAAGCCGACCATAATCCGTTTATTGATTTAGTACCTGCACAAGGCATTAAACTCACCCCTAAGCATTATGCTTATGTAAAAATTTCCGAAGGCTGTAATCATCGTTGTACTTTTTGCATTATTCCCTCTATGCGTGGCGACTTGGTGTCGCGCCCTATTGGTTCGGTGATGAGTGAGGCTGAGCGTTTGGTTAAATCGGGCGTTAAAGAGTTATTGGTGATTTCGCAAGATACCTCTGCTTATGGTGTTGATTTAAAATACAAACTTGATTTTTGGAATGGTCAGCCCATCAAAACCCGTATGCAAGAATTGTGTGAAGCAATGGGAACATTAGGCGCGTGGGTACGTTTGCATTATGTGTATCCGTATCCTCATGTAGATAACGTGATTCCGTTGATGGCACAAGGCAAAATTTTGCCGTATTTAGATATTCCTTTTCAACACGCCAGCCCGCGTATTTTAAAATTAATGAAACGCCCTGCTCACAGCGAAAACACCTTAGAGCGCATTAAAAAATGGCGCGAGCAATGCCCCGAATTAGTGTTACGTTCTACCTTTGTGGTGGGCTTTCCGAGCGAAACCGAAGAAGACTTTGAGATGTTATTAGATTGGCTACGCGAAGCTCAACTCGACCGTGTCGGCTGCTTTAAATATTCTGCTGTTGATGGTGCTGCCGCTAATGACATAGAAAACCCTGTACCNNCTTAAAATTGGCAAAACCATACAAGTGCTAATTGATGATATTGACACAGAAGAAGGCGTGGCGATTGCGCGTTCTGCGGCTGATGCACCCGAAATTGATGGTAATGTGTATATTGAAGGTAAAGGCGCGACTGATTTAAAAATTGGTAACTTTGCCACTGTAACCGTGATTGATGCCGACGATTATGATTTGTATGCTGAGTTAGTTTAAGAGCCTCACCCCAGCCCTCTCCTTTAAGGAGAGTCCTCTCTCCCTGTGGGAGAGAGTTAGAGTGAGGGGAAAATAGCAGAATATGTTCAATAATAGGCAATTAGCCCAAACTTCAACAGCCTCTACGGCATCATTCGTTTAATTAACTTATCTTTTAAAACAAACTGATGAAACATCGCCGCTGCAATATGACCTAAGGTTAGCAATAGCAACAATGGCCAAAAAACATCTTCGTGTAAGTCTTTAATCTCGCCTGCTAACTCTTTATTAACATCTAAAACTTGTGGAAACTCAAAAAAACCAAACCAGCTCACAGGTTTACCTGCTAACTGCGACATCACCATACCTGTAATAGGCATCGCCAATAAAGCCAAATATAAACCCGCATGAACCAAAGAAGCCGCTTTTTGTTGCCAAGCAGGCGCAGCTAATGGCGTAGGTGTCACATTAGACGAACGCCAAATTAACCGTGCCACCACAAACGCCCCCAAAGATACACCCAAGGCTTTATGCAACATAATATACTTAACATACTCTACAGAGTCTTTGGCTGCCTCCTCGTGTAAAGTCACCGCCACCCATACCGCAATTAACAACAACACACTCAACCAATGAAAGGCTTTTGCCAAGCCACCCCATGCCTTTGTACTATTACGCATATCCATGTTTATCGCCTTTTTAATTTAACGTTTTAATCAGTATACGCTCTTTATCTTAAGTCAAACTTAACACAAAAAACTATTGCCCCTATTAAAGAAATGCGCCTATGATGAGAAATACCCTCACATAAAACAAGTGTTTAAGGAAGTTATTTATGCGTAAATTACGTTTTTTAGGTGCAGCGCAAGAGGTAACAGGCTCTTGTTACTTGCTCGAAAATTCGGGTTATAAAATTTTATTAGAATGCGGCATTCATCAAGGCGGCGATGCCATTGATAGAATTAGTAAAGAAGACTTTAAATTTGTTCCCTCAAACATTGATGCAGTGATTTTATCTCATGCCCATTTAGACCATTCTGGCTTGTTGCCCAAATTGGTTCACGATGGCTTTAAAGGTGTTATTTATTGCACAAATGGCACCAAACAGCTCCTTAAAATTTTATTAGAAGATGCGGTACATATTTATTTAAAAGACATAGAGTACGAAAACTTACGCCGCGAACGCTCAGGCAAAAAAGCCCTCACCCCACAATACACACTAGATGATGTGCAAACAGTATTACGTTTGTGCCAAGGACAAGATTATCATCAGCCCCTTAATTTTTTAGAGTTTTTTAGCTTAACCTTTCATGATGCAGGCCATATTTTGGGTTCATCTATTGTAGAGTTGGCGGTTAAAGATGATGTGGACACCAAGACGCTTGTGTTTTCGGGTGATTTAGGCAACCCCGATACCTCGTTAATGCGTAATTTTGATTTTATCGAAAAAGCCGATGTGGTGTTAATGGAGTCCACTTATGGCAACCGTGACCACCGTTGTTTTAGCGAAACCATTGATGAATTTAAAGCCATTTTAAAAGAAGCCGAAGCCGATGGCGGTAATATTTTGATTCCTTCGTTTGCGGTTGGCCGAACCCAAGAGCTGCTATTTCATTTAGGCAAAATGTATCACGAGGGTTTGCTTGACCATTGGCACGTTTTTTTGGATAGCCCCATGGCCAAAGCGGTCACTGATGTTTATTCAAATTGCATTAGACAATTAGACCATGCAGATGTGGCAT
>DDBM01000087.1 GCA_002333125.1 Moraxellaceae bacterium UBA2032
AAAACCTAAGCCTTGTTCAATGGCATCGGGTTTTTGGCGTGAGTAAATCGCTGTGCCTGCATAACCTGCTTTTTGTGCAGGAAAAAACGTGACATGCCAACCGTCGGGTTGATGTTCAAAACTTAATTGATGGGCTTGAATCCTAATTTCTTGTAAACACACCACATCGGCTTGGCTTTGCTCAAGCCACTCAAAAAAGCCCTTATTAGTGGCCGAACGTAAGCCATTTACATTAACAGAAATCACGCGCATTGAGGTTTGCCTTGCTTAAACACCACAGAGACAAATATGATAACCGCATCAGGAGTCTATTAAGAAGTTTTTATCATGAAAGAATATCAACGTGCCTTTATTAAGCTTGCAGTAAACCGTGAAGTATTACGTTTTGGTTTGTTTACCCTAAAGTCTGGTCGTAAAAGCCCGTATTTTTTTAATGCAGGGTTGTTTCAGGATGGATTAGCGTTATCGGCGTTGGGTCGATGTTATGCCGAAGCGATTCAANNGTAAAGAAGCCAAAGATCATGGCGAAGGTGGTAATTTAGTGGGCGCAGCCTTACAAGGAAAGCGTGTATTGATTATTGATGATGTGATTACCGCAGGCACTGCCATTAGAGAAGTATTAGCAATTATTGAGGCACAAGGTGCAACAGCCGCAGGTATTGTTGTCGCCTTAGATAGACAAGAGCGTGGGGTAACGGGCGAGCTTTCTGCCATTCAAGAAATCGTACAGCAGCATCATATTCCTGTGGTTTCTATTATTAAATTAGATTTAATTGTGGAGTATTTACGTGAGCAGGGCGGCCATGATGAGTTGGTGCAGGCTATGTCGGGTTATCGAGCTAAATATGGTGCACGTGGCCAAGACGAATGGGCAGAGGGCATGTAATGACCATTAAATTATTGATTGTGATGGATGATATTCGTCATATCAACATCAAAAAAGACTCTAGTATTGCGATGTTGTGGGCGGCGGCGCGTCGTGGTTATGAGCTGTATTATGCACAACAAGACGACTTGTTTATTCAAGATGGTCAAGCCTATGGACAGCTTAAACCGTTGCAAGTTTTTGAAGATTATCAATTTTGGCATACGCTAGGTGAAGCAAAAACTATCGCATTAGCCAATATGAATGTGATTTTAATGCGTAAAGACCCACCGTTTGATATGCGTTTTATTTATAGCACCTATATTTTAGAACGTGCCGAACAAGAAGGCGTGTTAGTGGTTAATAAGCCGCAATCTTTGCGCGATTGTAACGAAAAACTGTTTGCAACACAGTTTGCTCACTGTATGACTCCTACCTTAGTTAGCAGTCAAATGAGCCTAATTAGGGGGTTTATTACCCAACATAAAGATGTGATTGTTAAGCCCTTAGATGGTATGGGTGGAACAGGTATTTTTAGGTTACAACATGACGGTTTAAACATTGGTGCAACCCTCGAAACACTCACTCAAAATGGCACGTTGCCCATTATGGCGCAGCGTTATATTCCAGAAATAATCAAAGGCGATAAGCGTATTTTGGTGATTGATGGCCAAGCTGTACCTTACTGTTTGGCGCGTATTCCACCAGAGGGCGAAACCCGTGGTAATTTGGCCGCAGGCGGTAGCGGTGTGCCGCAGTTGTTGAATTTGCACGATTATTGGTTAGTGAGTCAAGTGAGCGCGGAGCTAAAAAAACGCGGTCTGTTATTTGTGGGCTTAGATGTGATTGGTAATTATATTACCGAAATTAACGTCACTAGCCCAACGTGTATCAGAGAGATTGATGCGCGTTTTAATTTTGGTATTGCCGACAGGTTAATGACTGTGATAGAAAACAAACTAAAGGCATGATTTTTGTATGGCTATTTGTTGGTGCTACAAAGCGACAAATTGTCGCATAGGCAACAGTTAATAACGGCTTATAATCAAGACGAAAACTTTTAAAACTCAGGACTTACGCATTTTATCGAAATAACCGCATAAGTCCTAAATTGGAGTGATACGCAATGAAAAAGACAATGTTAGTGCTTGCCAGTGTGGGTGTTTTTGCGAGCCAAGCCAGTTTTGCGGCTGCTGAACGTACAGGTGAGGCGGTGTTTAAGGCATCATGCAATATGTGTCATGGTGCAGGTATCGCAGGTGCGCCAAAATTTGGCGATAAAGCGGCATGGAAAGCGCGTATTGCTCAGGGAATGCCTACCTTATATACCAATGCTTTAAAAGGTATTCGTGCAATGCCAGCTAAAGGCACTTGTGCAACCTGTACCGATAAAGAAATTAAAAACGCGGTTGATTATATGGTAAGTAAAGCTAAGTAGTTTGTGTGGGTTGAGGTACAAAACCCACAAATCAATCAAATTTTTTAGCCCGCATTATCATGCGGGTTATTTTTGGGAGCGGTAGGATGGGTTAAGGTACAAAACCCACGACACTTAAATGTTAATAGTGAGTTTCCTTCGTCAACCGCACGCTACAGCACTTAACTTTTTACCTTCCCATCACCTTACTTACCGCCCACGTCATGGTTTTACGCGGCACCAAACGGTTAATCATCGGTAAAGGTTTGTTCATTAAACCTGTTACCACCACAGTTTTGCCATTGTTTAAGGCTTTGTAGGCTTCTTCGGCCACCATTAACGGGCTTTCTGCCATTTTGTCTAGCAAACTACCTTTGGTATTTGCCACAGTATGAAAGCCTGTTGCTGTCGAGCCGGGGCAAACCGCTGTGACTAATATGCCACGACCACGTACTTCTTCGGCTAAGGCTTCGGTAAAAGATAATACATAGGCTTTAGTGGCCGCATAAACCGCAAAATAAGGGCAAGCCTGAAAAGCTACTGCCGAAGCAATATTCATAATGCGGCCATGTCCACGCTCTAACATTATAGGTAATGCCATGTGAGTTAATTCGGTGAGCGCAACCATGTTTAATTGCATCATGCCCGATGTTTTAGCGGCATCTGCTTTAGCAAAAGGCGCACTAATCCCAAAACCTGCATTATTAATTAAGGTATCGACCGTTAATTTTAGGTTAGCAATTTCATTCATTAATGCCGCAGCAGCGCCTGCCTGTTCTAAATCTTGAACAATCACGTGTACTTTTATGCCATGTTTACTGTTAAGTTCTTTGGCAAGAGCATCTAGTTTGTCTTTACTGCGTGCAACTAACACTAAGGCTTGTTGTTCGGGGGCAAATAAATGGGCAAGGGCTTCGCCTATACCACCCGATGCGCCTGTAATTACTGTGGCTAGGGTTGTCATAGTGTTATATCTCTTAAAAATAAAGCTCGAACTTAAAGCACTGTTCAACCTTTCGTCAATGACTTCGTAAACTTAATCTGTTGTAGTAAAAAATCCTTGCCTTATTAAGCATTGACCCCAATACTCAAACTATTATGACATTACAAAATACCAATTTTACGCATCACTGCCTAATTGCCATGCCCGACATGGAAGATACCCGTTTTTCGGAAGCTGTCACCTATATTGTGAAGCATGACGAAGAGGGTGCGGTAGGTTTAGTGATTAACAAACCACTTGATTTATCTTTAACCAAATTGTTAGAGGAAATTCGCTTGCCTATGCTAAAGCCCTTAGCAGACCCCGAAATGCCCGTTTTATTTGGTGGGCCAGTGAGTAGCGAAGCTGGTTTTGTACTTCATAAAGACAAAGGCGAATGGAACTCCAGTTTAGAAGTCGAAGGCGGCTTATGTGTTACTAGCTCGCGTGATATTTTAGATGCTATTTCGCAAGGTAAAGGGCCGCGTGAGTATTTAGTGGTTTTGGGTTATGCAGGGTGGTCAGCAGGTCAGCTCGAAAAAGAAATGGCCGATAACGCATGGCTCATGTGTCCTGCCGATGAAAACCTACTCTTTGAATTACCCTATGAAGGCCGTTGGCAAGCAGCAGCCCACAAAATTGGGGTCGATTTACACTTATTAACCAGTCAGGTTGGTCATGCTTGACCAAATACACACCGTATTAGGCTTTGACTTTGGCACCAAAAAAACAGGCGTAGCAACAGGTCAGCGTATTACCGCCACCGCTGCACCGCTTGCCCCAATAGCCATGCGTGATGGTATTCCCGATTGGCAAATCATCGAACGCTTACTTAACCAATGGCAGCCTCACGCGGTATTGGTGGGTTTACCACTCAATATGGACGATTCTGAGTCGGATATTTGTTATTTAGCGCGTAAGTTTGCGCGGCGCATCGAAGGCCGTTTTAAAGTCAAAGTCTTAATGGTGGACGAGCGTTTAACCAGTCGTGCCGCGCGTGAATTGCTCACCGAAATTGGCGATAGACGCAAAGGTAAATTACCCTCGTTAGACTCAACCGCCGCCGTGTTAATGGTCGAAGGTTGGTTGGCTCAACCCGATAGCGGTCTTATGCCTTAACCTGTAATAATTATCCTATCCTTTGGGCTAGTTTGTGTTTGATATATTTTGTTATAGTATTCGATATGTTCAATTGTATATATCGAAAGGTGCAAGATGCGTGTGTTATGGCTAATCATGCTTTTTTTGTTAGGTATAGCGCGAGTCAATGCCGATACCTTGTATATCGCTGCCGCCTCTAATTTGGTTTATTGTTTAGAAGCACTTAATACACAATTTACCCAACAAAACCCTCAACTAAACCTTAAAGTAGTCACTGGCTCATCGGGTAATTTATTTGCTCAAATTCAACAAAATGCGCCTTTTGAGGTGTTTTTATCTGCCGATGTACTGCACCCACAACAACTAGTACAACAGCAACAAGCAGACGCTAACAGTTTGGCGATTTATAGCAAAGGTCAAATAGCCTTATGGACAAATAATCCTACTATAGACCTAAAAAAAGGCTTATCGGTGTTGTTGCAACCCAATATCAAACGTATTGCCATTGCCAATCCGCAACACGCACCTTATGGCCAAGCCGCGCAAGCCGCTTTACAAAAGCAACAACTTTGGCAGCCAATACAAAGCAAATTAGTGTTAGGCGAAAACATTTCGCAAACCTTACAGTTTGTACAAACAGGTAATGCCGAGGTAGGAGTTGTTGCATTGTCTTTATTACGCGCCCCAGCATTAGCAGGGCAGGGGCAATATTGGCTAATTCCACAACATTTATACCCACCGCTAGAGCAAGCGATGGTCGTTACCAAACGCGGCCAAGCTAACCCGTGGGCGTATCGTTATTTACAGTTTTTACAATCACCTAGCGCACAAGCTATTTTTAGTGACTATGGCTTTTTGTTACCTGCTAAGTCCACATAATGCAAATTACTGCCGAGTTGTTTTATGCCTTATGGCTCACCATTAAATTGGCTTTTGTGTCAACGTTGGTGCTATTGCTTATTTGTGTGCCATTAGCGCATTGGGTAAATAATACCCGCTCCAAATGGGGCGTTGTGGTTGAGCTATTAGTCACTTTGCCGATTGTGTTGCCGCCCACCGTAATTGGCTTTTATTTGCTGTTATTGTTTTCGCCACAATATGTGTTAGGTCAAACGTGGTTATATGTGTTTGATAGCAGCTTGGTGTTCTCGTTTACAGGTTTGGTTGCTGGCTCGGTCATTTATAGCCTACCTTTTGCCTTGCAACCGATTCAAACCGCGTTTAAGCAAGTGGACGATACCTTATTAGAGGCCGCGACTGCCTTAGGAGCAACGCCTAAACAAGTGTTTTGGACGGTGATTGTGCCTACAGCGCGTTATGGTATTTTGAGTGGAGCGTTGTTAAGTTTTGCACATACCATGGGTGAATTTGGCGTGGTGTTAATGTTGGGCGGTAGTATTCCACACGAAACCAAAGTCGCCTCGATTGCTTTGTATGATGAGGTGCAAAAACTTAATTATGTGGTGGCGCATCAGTTTGCGTTGTTGTTATTGGTGTTGTCGGCATTGATGTTGGCGTTAATTATTGGATTACAGCGCGTTAAGGCACAAAAACCGCGTATTAGGTTGTTTTAGAGGCTTTATATACCCAACGAAACGCGCGAGCCATCAGGAAATTTAGCACATATTTCTAATTCACCACCTAAAATTTCTAGGTATTGGCGTAGAGTAGAAATTTGTACATCACCGCGTTTTTCAAGTTGAGCAATAGTAGGTTGTTTAATGTGCATTGCCTGTGCTACTTGCGCTTGAGTAAAGCCAAGTTGTTTGCGCAACTCAGACAAACGAATAGCGGTTAATATATTGGCAGCTTTGGCGTTAATAATGGCATGGTCTTCGGGGCTTAGGCTATCAAATAGTTCACTGATTGGTTTACTCATTGGTTTTGTCCTGTTGTGCTAAATAACATTGGTAACTTTGTTCGGCTATTAAAATCATCCGCTCATAAAAACGTTTATCATTCGTTTTATTGCCCCCACATAACAACACGGCTTGGCGTTTTGGGTCAAAGACAAATAGAATACGATAGGGATTGCCTTGATGTTGTACTCGTAGTTCTTTGAGGTTTTTGAGTTTGCTGCCTTTAAGTGTGTCAACATAAGGCCGCCCTAAGCGAGAGCCTTCTATTTGTAGTACTTTAACGACGGCTAATATATCGCGCTTTTCGGCGATGCTAAGACTTAAAAACCAGTCTTCAAAGGGTTGCTCGTAAACCACTGTCCACATAAATAAATATTCCATTTTTACGTAATTATAGGTTAAAGGCTATAATATGCAAGTATGGCAACCGCTAAATTAAAAGGATAAAAAATGCGTTATTTGGCTTGCTGCTTATCGGCTTTGTTATTAAGCGGCTGTATTTCTTCGGTGTATGAAGTGCCTGTGGTGGGTAATGTGGTTGCAGGGCAAGGCGATACGCGCCCTTTTGAGCAACCCTTACCCATAAACACACAGCCTAAGCGGTTGGCGTTGGGGAGTGATTTTGCGATTGGTGTAAAAGATGATGGGACAGTGTGGAGTTGGGGGAGTGGGTCAAAAGGTGAACTTGGTATGGGCAAGAAAGAAAATAGACCAACCCCACAAGCGATTCCTAATATGACCGATTTTGTGGAAGTAGCCGTAGGTAGTAGTCATGTATTGGCCTTGCGTAAAGATGGCACGGTGTGGAGTTGGGGGAATAATGAAAAAGGGGCATTAGGGTATAAAGAGGAAGGAGTTCCTTGGGGAATACCACCAAAAATATATTTTGACCCCTATCAACTGCACCCCAAACAAATCCCTGAGTTAAAGGAGGTGGTGAGTATCGCGGCTGGTGAAAATGAATCATATGCACTAGACAAAAGGGGGCAGTTATGGGGCTGGGGTATGGGGTTATATGTGTTTAGTCAAGATGAAAAGTTTAAGCAAGCAACCCCAAGGTTAATTGTTCAAGATGAAAATGCGGTAAAAGTGATAGGAGGCGGTGGTGGTGCTTATAGCTATGGGATACTAAAAAAAACAGGGGAAGTTGAATTATGGTTTGCAGGCAAATTATTACGAGAGGGTGTTCAAATTTCTGT
>DDBM01000090.1:0-190 GCA_002333125.1 Moraxellaceae bacterium UBA2032
AAGGGCAAATCATCGCCGCTGACGATACCTATGCACCGCCAAAAACAGCCAATGCTGCTAGTCAAAATCAAATTTATGCCCCAATGGACGGTTTGCTGGTCAACGTACTAACTCAAGTCGGTGATACGGTAAGTGCCGGTCAAACCTTGTTATTACTCGAAGCGATGAAAATCGAACATCCGTTAAAAGC
>DDBM01000090.1:239-3974 GCA_002333125.1 Moraxellaceae bacterium UBA2032
TGATTGCAGCTAAATCAAACGAACCTCATCCTAAATTGGGCGGTAGTATTCATAGTGTTGCTGCGGAAGTTGAAGCCGCAGGTGGCAAAGCCTTAGCAATTTTATTAGATGTTCGCGACGAAGTGGCCGTACAACAAGCCATGCAGCAAGCCGCCGAACATTTTGGTGGCATTGATGTTTTGATTAATAATGCAGGGGCAATCGCGTTAACCAATGTCGAATTCACCTCGCTCAAAAAATACGACTTAATTCAAACAATTAATCATCGAGCCGTATTTGTCTGTAGTCAAGCCGCCCTTCCGTATCTTAAAAAATCGACTAACGGCCATATTTTAAGCTTATCACCACCCATTAACCTTAATCCTAAATGGTTGACCATGTTTGCCCCTTATACCTTGTCTAAATATGGCATGACCTTGTTATCTATTGGCATGGCACAAGAGTTTAAAAATTATAATATTTGCGTCAATACCTTATGGCCAGAAACTTATATTGCCACCGCTGCTGTAACGAACAACATTGCTAATGAAGAAGCCGTGAATGTGTGCCGTAAGCCCGACATCATGGCCGATGCCGCCTACGCGATTATTAGTCATCGTGAAACAGGACAACACTATTTAGATGAAGGCGTATTACGCGACTATGGTGTAACCGACTTTAGACACTATGCTTGTAACCCTGCAACCATTGATAGCATTCAACGCGACTTCTTTTTAGACTAAACTGGCTACTAATTCGTCAAAACATCTAACAAAGCCCTTATAATTTGTCTTGATAAGGGCTGACAAGTCTTGCACATAAACGGTGTTGCGGTTAATTTAGGCGCAGTTTAGCGTAATGAGCTGTCAGCTATAAATTTATTCGGCAAAATCTAACCGTTAAATTCAAGCAAACATCAGTATTAGTCCAGTTTTTACGTTATCCATTTAGGGCGTAATCTGTATTTTTAGATTATTTATCGTACATATTCTATGTTTTAGCCTAGTAAAACTCGCTTATATAGACAAAGAATATGTCAGCCCATCTCCCAAGTTAGCTTTGCCTAATTTTGTTTTTTATTTGCGTGCAGCCAGCCAGAGGATTGTTCATGAGTACACAAGATATTATTAAACCGATTGATGTCTTACGCAAAGCCCCTGCTCTCATCAAAAAATTACCTAAAATGGCCTATGGATTAGCCCTAGGATCAAGCACCAACCCCACTAAAGTCGGTGGTTTAGGTTGGGCATTAGAAAAAGCCACCAAAGCCAACCCTTATGGCACAGCGATTTTATACAAAGATACTCAACTAAATTACTTACAATACAATCAATGGGCTAACCGTATTGCTCATTACTTTTTAGCACAGGGTCTTAAAAAGGGTGATGTCGTCACTATTTTTATCGAAAACCGTCCTGAAATGTTAGTTACCGTGATGGGTTTAGCCAAAATTGGCGTCACTTGTGCCTTATTAAACGTATCACAAACAGGCAAAGTGTTAACTCATAGCATTAATTTAGTTAAACCTAAAATGGCAGTCGTTGGCCAAGAACTCGTTGACTCCTTTAATGAGGTTCGCGCCGACCTAACACTTGAAGCTGACAAAATTTATTGGTTAGCCGACCAAGACACGCTTAAAGACGCAGGCACTGCGCCTGATGGCTTTATTAACCTTGCTTCGGCGATTCAAAATTCTCCTAGCTATAACCCTCCTACTACCAGTCAAGTGTATTTTAGCGATGGCTTATTTTACATTTACACCTCTGGCACAACGGGCATGCCTAAAGCGGCTATTTTTAGTCATGGCCGCTGGATGAAAGCCTATGGCATTTTTGGCTCTGTGATGGACTTAAAACACGATGACATTATTTATGTCACCTTACCGTTTTATCACGCCACCGCAATGGCTGTTTGTTACGGTGCTGCGTTATATGGTGCGTCGGGGGTTGCCTTACGTCGTCGGTTTTCGGCGCGTGAGTTTTGGGAAGATGTACGTAAATATAATGCCTCTGCCATTGGTTATGTAGGCGAATTATGCCGTTATTTGATGGAAGTGCCTGCTAAGCCCGAAGACCGCGCGCATCGTGTCACCAAAATGGTTGGTAATGGTATGCGCTCCAACATTTGGGGTGCATTTAAAGAGCGTTTTGGGGTTGACGAAGTTTATGAGCTTTATGGCTCATCTGAAGGCAACATTGGCTTTAATAACATTTTTAACTTTAACAACACGGTTGGTTTTTGCCCGTTACCCTACTCTATTGTTAAATATGACAAAGAAAACGACAAGCCTGTACTCGACAGCAAAGGCTTTATGATTAAAGCCGCTAAAGGCGAAGCAGGTTTGCTGGTGGGTAAAATTACCGCACGCACGCCATTTGATGGTTATACCGATTCTGCCAAAAACGAATCTTGTATCATGCACAACGTATTTGAAAAAGGTGACCGTTATTTTAATACGGGTGACTTAGTGCGTGATATAGGCTTTAGACATGCCCAATTTGTTGACCGTTTAGGTGATACCTTCCGTTGGAAAGGCGAAAACGTCTCTACCACCGAAGTTGAAAACCTCATGTGTAGCTACCCTTCTTTAGCCGAAGCGGTGGTGTATGGTGTAGAAATCCCTAACACCAATGGTCGTGCAGGCATGGCCGCTATTACACCACATGAAGGCATGGAAGTTGACTATGCTCACTTATTAGAACACTTGCGTAAAGAAATGCCTCCGTATGCAATTCCTGTGTTTTTACGTCAACAGCAAAAAATGGAAACCACAGGCACATTCAAATATCAAAAAAACAACCTCAAAAAAGAAGGTTTTGATATTAATGCAACGCATGATGAACCACTTTTTGTTTGGTTGCCTAGTACTAATCACTACCAACCTTTAACCGCAGAAATTTGGCAAAACATTCAAAAAGGCGCATATCGCTTTTAGCCCTTACCAATAAACACGCTAAAAAAAAGCCTCTTAATTAATTTAAGAGGCTTTTTTGCTTAAAACGCCTACTTTATAATCGCTTGACAACTTTTTTACAGCAAAAGTATTGCATAGTTTCTAAAATCTATTAATATACGCGGCCTCAGCAGCGATGCTGTTGAGATGATGGGTTGGTAGCTCAGCCGGTAGAGCAGTTGGCTTTTAACCAATTGGTCGTGGGTTCGAATCCCGCTCAACCCACCAAATATAGTTCTANNACTTTAGGGGATACTTTTACAAAACAGTAAAAAGAGATACCCCCTTATGGAAAATACCCCCATTACCCCTAAAAATCGCAAGGCAACCACAGACAGCGAAGCGCGGACAGCTAAACCCGAAGTAAAAGAGTACAAATTATCCTTTGGTGGCGGTTTATATCTATTGGTTAAACCAAACGGCCTTAAATATTGGCGCATGAAGTACCGTTTTAAGGGCGTAGAAAAGTCGCCTTTTGCGTTGGGGGTATATCCTCAAGTAAGCCTTAAAGATGCGCGTAAACAACAAACCAGTGCTAAAGAGCTGTTAGCGCAAGGCATAGACCCCAATGAAGCAAAAAAAGAAGACAAACGCCTCGCTATTTTGGAGTCTGCTAATACCTTTGAAGTAATCGCTAATGAGTGGTTAAGCAAACGTACCAAAGTTAAAGAAGTCACCGTTAAAGGCTATCAGCGTTATTTATCCTATGCTTTTACTGCTTTTGGTCATAAGCCTGTTAATGAAGTGACTAGCCCTGATATTTTAGCCTTGTGTCGAACCATTGAAGCAAGAGGCACAATAGA
>DDBM01000157.1 GCA_002333125.1 Moraxellaceae bacterium UBA2032
CGCTGACCAAACATTAAACGATAATGGGCAGGATGATGAATCGCATAATCGATGTAACCCATGCCTATACGTTGTAAAGCGGTCATGGCATCACAGGCTTCTTCACCTAAATACTGCTGCATATTGCGTGTTAAGCCGCTAAAGCCATCACTAGCAATGGCTGCTAACAATGCAGACTTGTCTTCAAAATGACGATACACCGCCGTGGGTGATACGCCAACATCAGCGGCTAAGGCGCGTAAACTTAATTTGGCTACACCATCGGCTTGCAGGCGTACCAACGCGGCATCAAGTAGCGCATCACGTAAGCTGCCATGATGGTAATTAGGTTTAAGTAAATCTTGAGTCATTTCTTATATTCTTTAATCATTAGACAAACATCTTAAAGACTAATGTTAACACTGTCAACATGGCGTTAAAATAATTCCAAATAAGATGTGTTCTTAAGCTAGGAGTGTTGGTGTTTTAGTCTAAAACACGCTTTAGGTTTGATGTTAAGCATATTATCTTATTTATCCCTCTCTCTAGCTATCTCCCACTAAGAAGAGAGGACTCCCCCCTTTGGGAGAGGGTTGGGGTGAGAGGGCTAAATAAAATCACTCGGATGAGCCAACAACCACTCACTCACCTGATTTAAGCGTTTTTGAGGGTTACTTTCTTCTAACAGATGTTGTTGCTCAGTTAACGACAAAGGCAAGGCTTCGGCCAAACGCCACGCCAAACTACCTGCCTCGGTTAATACATCACCACACTGTGCAAAAGAGGCAGCAATCTCGGTAAAATTATCTGGAATTGCCACGATGGGGTCTAGGGTTAACCATTCGACTTGAGCGCGAGCTAAACCGTCTTCTTCTACCGTAATACTTAAAATTTTAAAGCGTCTATCCCCTACTGCTAAGGCCATTAAACTGCCATCGGCTAAGGCAACTTGTTGCACTAAATACGCCGAACAGCCAATATCGTACGGAAAAGCAGGCTCACCCACTTCACTACCATAACGAATACGCACGATACCAAAAGGTTTGGATTTACCACACTCGTCCATTAAACGCCGATAACGTAATTCAAACACACGAAGCGGTAATTCTCCTTGAGGAAACAACACAGAATTTAAAGGAAAAATAACTAATTCTTGCTTCATTATTTAAATCCAATAGATGACTTAACTCTTTTTAGAACGATAAAAACAGCACATGCCATAGCGCAAAAAAATAAGCGATAACTATATTTACACTAAGTGTGCTATAAATTCAGACTAGCTCAATTTTTTAAAAAATGTGGCCAAAGCAACATCATTAGCGTTTAAATTGTGCAATTGCGCCATATAAATATCAAAAAACAACTAAAATTAGCCTTAATTGCGTAATTTGTGCCTAGCATGAGGAAATTTTATGCCGCTTGGTGACCGACTACTACAACCGATATTATTGCGTACTTTGGCGCATCCTCAATTGCACAACCTATTGCAGTCAAGACACGAGTGGTGGCGGCGTTTACGCAACAAACCGCATCAAGTGGTGGTTTGGCTAAGCTTTACCGACCCTTATAGTTATTTGTTAGTGCAAACCTTGCCGCAATTTGTGGCTCAATTTGACATACAATTAATTTTTAAAATTTTACCGTACCAAGAACCTAATCAATATTTTAGCTATTACTTACGCGATGCGTGGCATTTAGCACAGTTTCATCAATTACAATTTCATCATTTTCATGCTCCCTCTCAAGAGCAATGTTTTGTTGCCAGTCAATTGTTATTAGCCAATCGCCATTTACCTATAGATGATTTTTTAACCCTCGCCAAACAAACTTTTTTATGTTTATGGGAGCATCAACACCAAAAATTAGCCACTTTATGTTTGCGTTTTCAAACTTTATCGGCAAGCAGCACTCGTAAAAAACTGCAACAAGCCGAGCTATTATTTAGTGAGTCACCTGCTCAACGTCCTGCGGCCTTGTTTTATCAAGGGCAATGGTTTTATGGCGTTGAAGAACTCAACTTTTTAGCGCAACAGCTCAGCCAAAAACAGCTTAATTTAAATCAGTGTGGTTTTGTATTAGATGACGAGCAGCATCAAGGTGAACAAAATTATTTAATTAATGACCCACAACAGTTGGCTTATATTCGCGCTCAAAAACACGACATGGATTATTATTTTTGTTTTGATGACCCTTTATCATATATTTACTTAGTGGCTGCCTCGCAACTTGCTGATTATTATCAAATTAAATTAAACTTAAAGCCTATACTGCTTGATTCGATGACTGTGCCATCATGGAAAAGTCAATTTGCACATTTACAACATTTAGCAAGTATCTATAATCTTGAGTTAAATCGGCATTATGTACTTTCGCCCAAAGGCTTAACACATTGTCATGCCTTGTTTTTTGCGGCACAACAACAGCAAAAACCGCTAGAAATGACGCTATTATTACTACAAGCTATTTGGACAAATGCTCAAGACTTAAGCTATATGCCTCATGTTAAAACAATAAGTGCAATATTAAACTTACACAACACCGACCTCAAAACTCAACTAAAACAAGACTTATGGCACAGTAAGGTAGAACAAAACACAGCGGCATGGCTAGAGTTGGATTTGCCGCATTTACCCAGTTTTTATTTACAAGGAGAACGGCGGATTAGTTTTTGTGGGGCGCAACGCTTATGGGCAATCGAAATGGTATTAGTTGATAATATCAAAGAACCCTCTAAAACGTAGCGGCTTAATACTAATTTGCCATAATAATTATGGGTCTGATTCGTGCATTACTAACGCGATTAAGCGTTTTATTACCACATAGTTTTACTAAACAAATGGCTTTGTTTTCGGCAGGGTCGTTATGTATTGCTTTGATTATTTTTGCGACCACTATTTATCAGCAACAACGCACCATTAACCAACAAAATGCCGTTAATCAAGCCATATTACTTATTAAAAATTTAAGCACTTTAGTAGAACAAGATGTATTAATTGCCAATAAAAAATCTATTCGCTCTTTACTGCTTAATACCGCCATTTTTAGTGAAGTAAAAGAGCTAATTGTGACCGACTCTGATGGTACTGTTTTAGTTCATATCGAACATAAAGAGGGTGAAGAGCCTAGCGAAAAAATAAATGATAGCCAACTTAAAACACCCAAAAGCAAAGATTTATATTATAGTATTAATAATACTCGCAGCTATATTACTTTTTGGCAGCCCATTAGTGATTATGGTTGGGTATATATGTTTTATGACTATAAAAATCAATCAGATATTTATTTAAAAATTGTCAAAAATGCCTTATTTTTAGCTATTCTATTTTCGGTTATTGCTGGATTTGTTTTATTTTATCTCCTTAAACATCCTATTTCTCAACTTAATCGTTTAATTGATTTTTCCAAAACATTAAATGTAGATATTAAACAAAAAACCATACATATAGACTCACATATTAATGAGATTAAAGAGTTAAATGTTGCACTAAATCAGTCAGCAGCGCGTTTATCGGAGCAAAGCCAACGTATTCTTAACTCCGAAGCACAATATCGCCAAGTGATTCAAAACGTAGAGGAGATTATCTTTCAAACCGATAATCAAACTATGTTTACCTTTTTAAATCAGGCTTGGCAAAACATTACGGGCTATCCTATAGAAAACAGTAAAAATAAAGCCATGGTTGATTTTTTTCATCCCGAACACCAAGACCATATTTTTCATTTATTACAAAAACTTTTTAGTGGTACAGAAGAACAAATACGCTGTGATGTACAAATCATCACTGCTTCTCACGAAACCCGTTGGGTTAATTTATGGATAAGCCGAATTGATAGTGATGTGATAAATGAGAATGGTACTAAAGTTATTACAGGTACCACAGGAACAATTAACGACATTAGCAAACGAAAACAAACCGAAACCGCATTAATTGCCGCTAAAGAAGCCGCCGAATCGGCTACTAGAGCCAAAAGTGAATTTTTAGCCACCATGAGTCACGAAATTAGAACCCCGATGAATGGTATTTTGGGGATGGCACAGTTATTACTCGAAACACCTTTAAATCAAGAGCAGCAAGAATATTCGCGTATTTTGTATCATTCTGGCCAAGCTTTATTAACGATTATTAATGATATTTTAGATTTTTCTAAAATTGAGGCAGGTAAGTTAAGTATCGAAAATATTGCCTTTGATTTACAAAAAATCTGTGAAGAAGTCTGTGATTTATTATTATCTCAAGTTCACTCAAAAAATATTGAATTAGTATTATCGTATCACCCTGCTTGTCCACGCAATTTATTAGGCGACCCTAATCGTATTCGACAAATTCTGCTTAACTTATTAGGTAATGCGATTAAATTTACCCGTACGGGTTATGTGGCACTTAAAATTTCTGCCGATGTTATTACTCCCGCCACCGTCGATTTAAGCATCGAAATTATTGATACAGGTATTGGCATTCCGCAAGATAAACAAGGCAAGTTGTTTCAGCTATTTTCACAAGCCGATGCCACCACTACGCGCCGTTTTGGCGGTACAGGTTTAGGTTTGGCTATTAGTAAAGGCTTGTCTGAGTTAATGGGTGGCCATATTAGTTTAGAAAGTGAACCCAGTTTAGGCTCTACCTTTAAAATTGAGCTATCTCTTAAACGACAAAATGCGGTTGAACGCTCGATGCCGCAATATCCCGAATTGTATTTTGTGCCTATTTTAGTGATTGATGGTTTAGCAATTAACCGCCAACACATTAGCGATTGTTTGCAGCGTTATGGTATGCGCGTAGAAACAGCAAGCTGTACCGAAGAAGGCTTAGTCAAACTTAAACTGATGAATCATTTATCACCACGTATTCCGTTTATTTTAATCGACCAACAGTTACTTAAATCGAGCGATGGTATTTCGTTTGCTCATTCGGTACGTCAAAATCCTATTTTTGCTAATAGCCATTTAATTTTAATGAGTCAAACCCCTTTACGCAGTTTAGCCAGTAGTGTTTATAGTGCCTTTAATGGTTTTGTGAGCAAGCCGATTCGTTTTTATCAATTAATTAACGAAATTGCCGCGATTCATAGTGGTAAAAAAACCTTTTTACAACTTAAAGAAAGCAATCCTAACCACAACAAAACACTATCAACCAACTCAAGTCTCAACAGTGATTTGCCCATTTTAAAACCCTTAGCTCCTCACCCCACACGCCATAAAACGCTAGTTTTATTAGCCGAAGATAATATCGTCAATCAAAAAGTGGCGTTAAAAATGCTCGAAAAAGCAGGGATTCAAGTCGAAATTGCTCATAATGGCAAAGAAGCTGTTGAGTTATGTGGTGATAAAATTTATGACATCGTGTTTATGGATTGCCAAATGCCCGAAATGGATGGCTTTGATGCTACACGCGCAATTCGAGAACAAGAAAAAAAATTAGATCGTGACCCTGTGACTATTATTGCCCTGACTGCTAATGCTTTAGAAGGCGACAAAGCTCAATGTTTAGCGGCAGGCATGAACGACTTTTTAGCCAAACCACTCAAACAAGACATCTTACGCGCCCTATTACATCAATACCAAGCTAAACCCTAAAACTGGCTTTAGCTACCGCATAACAATCGTCAATATGCTGATACACAATACGCCGCAACACAAAATAACCCAAACCTGCGGCCACCATTTGCCCACCAAAAGGAATAAATTTAGCGACTTGTTTAGAAATGACTTTGGTAGCCATACTTTGCACACTTTGGCGCACGACAGTTCGGGTAACTACTAAACCAATAAATTGTGAGCCACGCTTGGCGACTTCTGACCACACGACTTTTTTGGTTTCGGGGTCAAAGGCTTCTATTTGCTCAGGGGCTAAACCAAAACGCTGGCTAATTTCGGGAATAAGTACCGTTAAAATACTGGCATCTACCACCACATCTAAAAAAGGCACAGGCACAACCGCTATCCCTGCCGACACTAAGGCACGCTTACGCGCCAAGGCACGGCACTGCTCTTTAATAATATCAAACTCATGATTACGAGACATATTTAGCTCTTATTATAAGAATAATGAATTAGGCAAAGATAACATCTTAAGTCAAAAAAATTAAATACAAAAATTGCAAATCAACACTCATTGATGTTATGTTATAGTATAACAAATTTACAGTTTACCCGTTTTGAGAGACTCGCTCATGAATAAACCTACGTTATTAGCGGTAGCTATCTGTTTTGCGCCCGCAGCCTATGCTCAAAACAATCAAATGATAAGCTCTGGCTCACAATTTAATCCTGCTATGTCATTAATTTTAGATGGCAATTATTCTCACGATAATCAAAAAGGTCTATCGGGTGCAGCGTTAGATGGTATGGCAGGCATTGGCCATAGTGTTAGTTTTAGTGCAGAAGAAGCAGGCTTACAAAATGGCTTTAATTTAGGCGAAAGCGAATTAGTGCTATCGGCGGTGGTTGACCCTTATTTTGATGGCTTGTTAATCATGACCGTGAGTGGTGATGGTGCAACCGCCCTCGAAGAGTCATGGTTACAAACCCGTTTATTGCCTGCTGGCCTTAAAGTCAAAATGGGTAAATTTTTAAGTGGTATTGGTTATCAAAATAGCCAACATAAACACACATGGGACTTTGCCGACCAAAACTTAGCCTACTTGGGCTTATTAGGGGGTGAAGGCTTTAAAGATGTAGGCGTACAAGTCACATGGCTTGCCCCCACACCTTTTTATGCTTTATTTGGCCTTGAAGCCTTACAAGGCCACGATCAAGAACGCTTTGGTACACAAATCAGTAATGACGATGCTCAAAGCGTGATTGCCGCCACTCAGCCGTTTAGCGCAACCCAATCGGGGTCACGTCTTAACACCTTATTTGCTAAATTTGCACCCGATATAGGCGCAGACCAAGCCTTACAAATTGGCGTATCTTATGCCCAAGCCCAACATTACCAACAACTGCTTGATGACGATGACACCGCGCTTAGTGGTGATGAATATACCTTAGATGGCAAACAACAGCTTTATGGCCTAGATTGGGTTTATAAATGGGACAGCGCAGGCGAGTTTGGCCAAGGTGATATTAAAATTACAGGTGAATATTTACGCCTTAAAAAAGACATGACAGTTGATGCTATTGGCAATAATGCCAATGTTATGTTGGGTGATAAAGTCACAGGCACACAAGATGGCTATTATTTACAAGCCAGTTATGGCATTGCGCCTCGTTGGAAATTAGCCGCACGTTACGATGTTAACGGCGCAAATAATGAGCTTGATGTGGCAGGTACAAACACGCAATTTAAACAATCAAGCCGACAAAGTATCTCTTTAGCCTTTGTACCAAGTGAGTTTTCACGGTTACGTTTACAACTTGCGCAAGGCTCTATTTATGATACTAGTGATAACAAAACATCGCTTAAACAAGTGTTTTTGCAATATACCCATAGCTTAGGCACACATGGCGCACATAAGTTTTAGATAAATGCTCCTCCACCTAACAAGGGGGAGGCTGGGAGGGGGTAAACCTCACCCCGCCCTCTCCTTAATAAGGAGAGGGAGAACCTAAGCCCACCCTAACCCTCCCCCTAATTTAAGGGAGGGAAATACGCTTAAGCAGAGAAAAACATGAAAAAATCGGTCATTTTTAGCTTATTGGTTTTATTCAGTACACAAGCGTTAGCAAGCATCAACATTGTAGCAACCACCAGCAGTATGGGCATGTTAAGCCGTACCATTGGCGGTGATTTGGTTAAAGTGACCGAATTAGCCCCACCCGACCGCGATGTGCACACCTTACAAGTGCGTCCCTCCATGATGCAAGCCTTACGCCAAGCCCAATTAGTGGTATCTATTGGTGCTGAGCTTGAGCAAGGTTGGCTACCTCCTGCCATCGAAAGCTCATCTAATCCCAAAATTTTGCCCAATAGCATGGGTTATTTTGAGGCCGCCGCTCAAGCACCGCTTATAGATGCTCAAGCCAATGCTAACCGTAGTCAAGGTGACGTACACCCTTTAGGTAATCCTCATGTACAACTCGACCCTGTCAAAATGGCCGATATTGGCCTTGCTTTAGCAGAGCGTTTATCTAAATTAGATGCCGCTAATGCCGCCAAATATCGTCAAAATGCTCAACAATTTAAAGCAGCAGTTGAGGCCAAGCTACCGCAATGGCAAAAATTAAGCGCAGGCAGTACAGGCGTGATTTTGTATCACAAAGATGCCAATTATTTGCTTACCCGTTTTAATGTGCCGTTATTAGCTTATGTAGAACCTTTAGCAGGTATTCCACCCACTGCAAGCCATATTTTATCCTTAGTACAACAATTTAAAGGCAAAAAAGGCGTTATTTTACATACGGTTTATCAAGGTAATGCAGGCATTGCCCAACTCGCGCAACAACTTGGTTGGAATCATGTATCTTTGCCTTTAGAACCTGTAAGCAATGGTAATCAACAAGCTTACTTTGCGGTGATTGACCAATGGCTTAATGCAGTAGCTAATAATAAATAAAGGCTTTTTAACCCTCACCCCAACCCTCTCCCACAGGGAGAGGGAGGAGTAGCTGTAGCCTTAAATGGCATACTCCCGTGTTACGTTGCACTTCACACGGGCTACTTATAATAAATAAGAGCAATACCATGACATTACTACAGCTCGATGCCGTTAGTGTAGGCTATCAAAAACCCGTCTTAGCCAATATCTCTTTTAAGGTGCATAAAGGCGAAGTCTTAGGCTTGAGCGGTAGCAATGGTTGTGGCAAAAGTACCCTGCTCAAAGCATTAAGTGGCGAAGCGCGAGTTTTTTCAGGCTCAATTACTAAAGCACCAAACCTTAACATCAGCCTGCAAAAACAACACCCATTACGCTTGGCTAACTTTCCTTTATCGAGCCACGAATACCTACGTTTAATGGCTGCCGATAAAGCCGAACTTCCTGCACGTTTAGCGGTATTACGTCATAAAAGAGTCGATAGTTTATCGGGTGGACAGTTTCAACTATTAAGTATTTGGGCGTGTTTGGCATCTAGTAATAGTCATTTAGTATTATTAGATGAACCCACCAATAATCTTGACCCAGCGGGCGTTAACTTGTTGCTTACTATGCTAAGTGAACGGCAACCACAACAAGGCATTGTGTTAATTAGCCACGACAAAGATTTTGTACAACAGGCCACCACACGCCAAATAGACCTCACCCACTTACATTGCTCCGATGTATAAATTATGCACTTAATTTTTGACCCTTTATTTCGTATTCCCTTAATGGTTGGCTTAATTGCCAGTATTTTGCTGCCGCTACTTGGCGCGTTATTACACGCCCGCGAAGAATGGTTAGCCGCTTTAGGTATTGCTCACGTCACAGCCGCCGCGCAATTGGTGGGTGCTGCGCTAGGTTTACCTTTATTAGCCAGTGGCACTATCGGTGCAATCGTAGCCGTTATTGCCAAGCAGTTTACCGCGCAGCAGGGTAATTTAGGGTATGCCCTGCTGATGTTTGCTGGTTGGGCGGTATTGTATTTAGTGGCGGCTAATAGTTCATTGGGTGAGTCTTTGGCACACGCCATGAGTGATGGGCAGATTTTTTTGGTCGGCAAAGACCAACTGATTGCTATGTTGTTGGTCGCTATTCCATTTTTGGCGTGTTTTGCTTGGTGGTCACAGCGTTTGTTAAGGGCGCGTTTTTTTACGGGTTACGAGCAAGCCAATAAGTTACCTGCATGGCGTTGGCATTTAAGTTTTGATGTACTTGCGGCGTTATTGTTGGCCTTTAGTACGGCATCCTTAGGGTTGATGGCGAGCTTTGCTTTAGTGGTGTTGCCTGCATGGGCAGCCTTTGCGTTAAGTAAAAGTTGGAAAAGTGCTTTATGGCTAAGTTTGTTGATTGGCGTGGTGAGTTATTTTATTTCGTTTGTAGTTGCCCTAAGTTATGACCAAGCTTTTGCACCTGTACAAGTGGCAGTATTATTTTGTTTGGCGGTTGGGTTAAGACTTTTTAAGTGGCGGTTTTGATAAAAATCATATTTTGCTAAGCTACAAGGATAAGTTTTAAAGGAGATAAAAATGTCTAATCGTAACGACTTAATTATTTGGGATGCCGATGTTTACGGCGCACCCGATGACTATAATGCACAGTCGCTCCATTTAGCGCGATTATTGGCAGAGCAAGCTGCAGAGCCGAGCAAAAAATTACTTGCTTTTACGCGTGATATTGAGCAACAAAGCAAAGCAAGAAACTTTCCACCAGCCATAGCCCGTTATTTAAGTAATTTTGACGCAAGAGTAAAAGCATCAAATACGGCTGCTTATTGTTTTAACCTACCCGAATATAATTGGTATGGCTTGGTTAAAATTGTACTTAAAACAGCAAAAAAGCATGGCCTAGTTTTATTGGGAGAGGAGCTAGTTTTAGTTTTATTAGCGAATGGCTCTATTACACCGCCGCAAAGTGAAGAATATTGGCTACAGGCTTTAGATGAGCGAAAAAGAAAAAATGACTTTCCTGAAACCTTAGACGAGTTTCATGACTTGCTCACAGAACGTATGGGAGCATTATTAGCAACGCGTGATTTTATTTTAGAAACTAATACTGTTGAAGATAATGATGAAGTCTGTATGGAATATATACGGAAAAAATCATTGGTCAATCATAAAATTTGCTTTTATTGTCAAGGAGGTGACTCTTATTTCAAAGTAGATACTTATTTCACGATAGCTGAAGAGAATATGATACAAATCGCCAAGAAATCAGATTATCAATTGGCAGGGGATAGTATCTCATTATATATTAGTGGCATATTAGCCCCTAAAGAGATTGAAGATTGGGAAAGTTTTGAAGAGTTGATGTTAGTCTTTAAGCAAATTGTCTTAAAATGGTCAGACTCTGCACTAGATATTAAAGGAATAGATGCACTCATTAATGGCGATACTGATGAACGAGTTAGGAATATAGTGCATGAAAAATGGGATATACCCTATGCTTTAATTGTTGCTCGTTTAGCAGATAATCCTAATTTTGAACACTTAGCCGCGAGTTTATCCCCCCAATCAAGTAAAAAATCTTGGCCTGCTAAAACTAAGTCTCGATATACATGTCCAAATCTTGTGCAATACCTCCGCGATAATGTTCGTCCTTTTGTTGGCATTATTACAACCGAGCCTGAATATCATAATGATTTAGCAAATACACTGATTGAGTTTGCCCAGCTTTTTAAAACAACCATGACAGAGCTATTAAAGCCCCATGGTTTTGAATATTATTATGGGGCCTCGCCAGAAACATTGACCGATGCAAAAGAATTTCAGTTAACTTTTATCCGAAACCTATCTAACAGCTCCCATAAACTCATTTTTGATTGTTTTCATAAAAATGGTGAATTTATTTTTACGAGTGTCAATCTCCAATTATTCGAAAGAGAAACATCTTCTGTTCTAAGTAACATAGGCTGCCACAACTGGAGTACAGGCTGGATTTTGTTAAATATTGCACAAATTTTAGACTCTAACCAACATTCTTTTGTCGTTAATGATAAAAAGAGTTTTGAGGAGTTATTATTACTCATCAAACACTCTGCTGTTGTTTGGTCAAATACAGCCGTAGATATTAAGGGAATTGACATTTTATTTAATGGCGATATTGATGAGAGGGTGAAGAAACGAGTCCACCATTTTGCCTATATGCCTCATGCACTCATTGCAGCTCGATTAGCCAATAACTCACAATTTGATACACTTGCGATGACTTTGGCTCCAATCAAAGACGATAATAAGATTTGGCGTGCACCTGCCAAAATAGACCCATTTGAAGCATGGCCAAAACTGGTGCAATATCTTCGTGACGAAGTTAAGCCTTTGGTTTAATGTTTAAAGAAAATAAAGCCAGCGTAGGTTAAAGCACAAAACCCACCATCATCAATAAAATCATAATGATGGGTCTCATCTCTAGCCTCATCAGTAAAACTCTAAAGTGTGCAGCGTGTCCTGACTTGCTGCATACTTTAGGTGTTGCGCTTTCTTTGCGCCTTAATACCTGCAACAATGCTTTTGACTGAGTCATTTTTAAATAACGCCTCACGCTCCACCGTATAATCGCCATCACCCACCCTAAACTGATTCAAAAATCGCATCGTGTCAATAACACCTAGCTCTTGAATTAGCGCGTGTTTGGCGCGATTTGTTACTTCCGAAATTGGTTGAATAACGCTCATTTCACTACCTCTGGCACTAGCCCCAAAAGAGTTGTAACCTTACAGCCCAAATCTAAAAACGATTGAGCCTTTTTAAATAACTTATCATCGCAAGTACAAAAAAAATCGACTTTTGCAACTGACGCAAGCGCAAGATGAACAGCATCCATTGCCAGTACTCCGCGTTGTTCAAATGTTAGAGCCAAGGCCTCAACCGCATCAGTGACTTCTAGATACTCTGAGGCAAGAGCCAGCACTGCGAATACCTCGTTGCGGCGTGCTTCATCAGGAATACGGCCAACTTCATAGTCCAATGCCTCTGAACCCACCATGCATAACTCTTTGGCCTGAACCGCAGCTAGTATGGCAAAAACGGCTTCTGTTTCTATTCTAACGCGAGGATGTGTCTGATTATCAAGCGGGCGTTGTAAGCAGCAGTTATCAAGGTAAATACGCATAAATTGCCTATGCCACTCGGTTTGGGTGCTTGGTAAGTTATCTAAGATATTATTGTTAGATACTTAACTCATGTCAACGAATCACTGGTAAATATCAGCAATTCTCAATTTGA
>DDBM01000242.1:0-6399 GCA_002333125.1 Moraxellaceae bacterium UBA2032
TTGGTGGTATCCCACCATTTGCTTTGTGCGGTCGTTCATGGTTGTAAAACCATAGCCATTCTGTCGCATGTTCCTGAACCTCGGCAATACTGCTAAACAAATATTGATTAAGCCAGTCATAGCGAACAGTTCGACTGTAACGTTCCACACCCCACTACACAGAACACTTCAACAAGCTCAGTAGGAACGAAAGACAGAAACAAACTTTATAGTGAATAATAAAAGTTATTTTGGAGAGTGACACAACCTGTCGTCACGACAAATTAGTATCACTAGCTTATCGCAAACGAATAATAAGCTGTGCTACTATCAAGTACATTAAGGGTGCACGGTAGCAATAAAAACATAGGAATGTCATGGACTCACACGATACACTGAGCTTTCGTCTTGCTGACATACTTGTCAAACTCAATAACGGCGAAAAGTTAGACCCACATCAATTAGCACAAGAATATAAAGTCAACTTACGTACAATCCAACGCGACCTCAACGAGCGTTTAGGCGTATTACCGCTGCAACATGAAAATGGCTTATATCGCCTTGAGTCCTTTTATTTAGGCAAACTCACGCTTAAAGATATTAAAAACTTTGCCACCTTAGCAGGTGTTTCTGGATTATTTCCCAAGCTAGACGCTGATTTTATTCGTGTGATTTTAGACAGTACGATTAACCAAGCCTACGAAGTGAAAGGCCAATTTCTTGAAGATGTTAGCCAGTTAAAACCCTTGTTTGAGCAATTACAAACAGCCATTTTAAGTCATAAAGAGTGTTGCTTTTTATATAAAGGCTCTAAGCATACGGTTGAGCCGTATAAGCTGATCCATCATCATGGCTGTTGGTATATGGCGGCTAGTCATAACGGCGTGCTAAAAGCCTATAAATTAGCACTGCTAAAAAATCTACTCACTCAACAGCAGTTTATGCCAGATCCTCTATTGGTGGCTCAAGTTAGCCAAGAAGAAAGTATTTGGTTTGGTTTAGAAAAACGCGAAGTCATTTTAACGGTTGATAAAAAAGCGGCTTCTCATTTTAAGCGTCGTCAATTAGTGCCTGCTCAACAAGTGATTAAAGAATTAGAAGATGGCAGTTTGATCATTTCTAGTCATATTAGCCACGACTTACAGATGTTACCGATTGTGCGTTATTGGATTCCTCATGTCAGAATTTTGAGTCCTGAGAGTTTGAGAGAGTCGTGTATGGCCAGTTTGAAAGGGTATATAGTCCTAACTAATTTATAAACTGTTCGCTGGTTTTGAAGTCATCGAGGGGTTAAATTATGAGTTTTCCATGTACCAAGTGTGGCCAATGTTGCATGAATATAAGCAAGGTTGAACAACTTATCGACTACCACTCAGGCAATGGGATATGTATCTTTTATCGGGAAAATGTAGGCTGCAAAATCTATCAAAACAGGCCTGATGTATGCAGGATAGATGAAGGCTATATTAAGTTCTTTTCCTCTCATATGTCTATTCAGGAGTTCTATCAAAAAAATGCGCAAGTGTGCAATCAGTTGCAGGAAGAAAAAGGTATGAATCAACAATATAGAGTGGTGTTATAAATGGCGATTATTGACGTAACAAGATTTACCAAGGCTGTTCCTCAGTCGGAGCAAGATGTTAAACGGTTTAAATTTTTAATGGAGGAAGCAAATGACATTCGTATTGCTGTCTTTGGTAAATATAATCACGGTAAAAGCACGTTATTAAATACCATTATTGGTAAAGATGTGTTTAAAACTTCTGACAAACGAGAAACGGTTAAAAATCAAACCCATCAATATCAAAATGTTATTTGGGTGGACACGCCAGGTTTAGATGCCGATGTTACTGGTCAAGATGACAAAGAAGCTAGAAATGGAGCATTTACAACGGCTGATGTGCTGTTTTTGGTGCATAACTTAAAGTCGGGCGAGTTAGATAAATACGAAGTTAATTACTATCGTAGTTTAATGGCGCAAAAAAAGGATTATCAAAAACGGATGTTTTTAATTTTGACACAAGCCGATCAGGTAACACCCGAGCAACTGAATCAGGTAGTGTCCGTCATTAAGAAGCAATTGCCAGAATTAACGACTTTTGTTGTTTCAGCAACGCGTTATGCTAAGGGTGTTATTGAAAATAAACCGCCACTGGTTGAACGCAGTGGAATGACGGCATTGTTTAATCTAGTCACCAGTTTGAATACTGAAATAAAAAACTTACGCAAAGTTGAAATAACGACGCTGAAACAAAGAATTCAGACAGGGTTAGAGCGTAATCGTGATTTAGTTAGAAAAGAGTTGCACGCAGCTAGGGAGAAAATAGTATTAATGCAACAGCAGTTTAGTGATGATGTCTCAAGTTTTACAACACAAGTACAATCAAAAATTTAAAGGACAAAGGTTATGGCAATTCCATGGTTGATTGGTATAGCGGCGGCGGCAGTGGCGGCAGCAGTGCTTTCTGATAGTGAAGAAGAAAAGCAGGAGCGTGAACGTGAAAATAGACGTGAACGTGAGCGCGAACGTAGTCGCGAAGAATCGCGTCTCAGTCGAGTAGCGGAACAACAACGTATGCAGGCTCAAGCAGAAGAGCAACAGCGATCAGAAAACCGACGTAAAGCGGAAGTTGAGAGTTTCTCCCGCCAGCGTGCCGATAGCATTATTCAAAAATATGCTTTAGTTGGCGTGTCTGCTCAAAATATAGCTCCGCTTGTAATGACTAATCCGAAAGCTGCCAAAGAGACCTTGCAGCGAGCATACACGCTTTCTCAACCTTATAAGGACTTACAAAAGACGGTTTTTGATAAAGAGGCAGACTTAAATCAGATCGAGGCGTTATTGAAAACTTTAGAGGTAATAACGAAATGACGCAAAATCCATTTTTAGAGGCATTGAATTCGTTTAAAGACGACTTGACTAATGTGTCAAAAAAAGAAGATGTGCTGATAGTAAAAAAAGAAACGCTCAAGAAAGGTCTTGAGCTAGCCTTTGGAGCTAAAGGTGCCAAATTACATCATGATAGCCCTCTGGTAAAGATGATCGATGAGTTACATACATCAATCAAAAAAAGCTTTCATCATTGGGATGTTGAGTTGGAAAATTCACGCCCCATGAAAGCACTCTCTGAGTTGTATAGCGATAGAGTGATTTTTTTGGTATTTGGTAAGGTGAATGCAGGTAAAAGTTCATTTTCTAACTTTATAACAGATCTTTTTCCAATAGATCAGATAAAACGTTTTCGCTTTAATGCAGGTAAGGTCGAATACTTTAATGAGCGTTTTGCCGAAGGAGTTACCGAAACGACAGCTACAATTCAGGGAGTTGAGTTAGGTAAAAATTTAGTATTGTTGGACACTCCTGGTTTGCATTCTATTACTGACAAAAATGGCGATTTAACTCGCCGTTTTACGGATAGCACAGATGCCATTTTATGGTTAACCCCTTCAACATCGCCTGGCCAAGTACAAGAGCTGAATGATTTGAAAGAAGAATTGGCAAAGAAAAAACCCTTGTTGCCTATTATTACGCGTAGTGACGTATTAGAAGAGGATTTTTGCGAAGAGGTACAAGACTTAGTTCAAGTTTTAAAAAACAAAACGCATCAAAATAGGCAGCTACAACAAGATGATGTGATTCAGCGACTAAAAGCTTTTGATGGCATAGATTCGGCAATGCTCAAGCAGGCCATCTCAATCTCTGTACACGCATACAAGGCAAGCAATCAACAAGAGAGGGATTTAAAAGAGGCAGGTTTATCCGATTTGTATAAATGTTTGGTTTTGATTATTAAAGACGCTAAAGTTTACAAAGTCAAAAAAGCTGAACAGCAAATGATCAATTTTCTTGATAATAAAGTCTTGTCGTCATTACAAAACGATATTAAGCCTATTATTAACAAGCTTAATAAAGAAACAAAACACACGATTGCCAGCCTTAACAAAAATAAGCAACGTTTAGCATCAACAATAACGGCTGATATTGTTTCTGACGTTTCAGGAATCATAAATCGTCATAAAGATGGTCGCGATAAAAAAGCCATTTCTGCAGAGCTAAATAAATTGATTGAAGTGAAAGTCAACAAAGCTTTGCAAGAAGAGCTGTCTCAATTTGTTGCGGAGTTAAAACATACAAGTAGTACATTATCAGCAGATGCCTTAGGTGAATTCGAGGCTTTAACGATTGATATTGAGCAGGTTAAAGGGAGTGTTAGTAAAAGTGTTACGACGTTTGCGGGAGGCTTTGGTGGAGCATGGGGTGGAGCAGCTTTAGGTTCAATGCTTTTGCCAGGCATTGGTACGGTTATTGGCGGCGTTTTAGGTGGACTTTTTGGTAGCGCGGCAGGTTCAACGGCAGGTGATTATTTTGTCGAAACCGAAGTGATTACAGAGAGCGTGGGTGTTTCTACAGAAAAAATCATTACAAAAACGAGCGACAGTATTAAAAAGCTATTGCCGAATATGATTGAGGTGACTTTTGCTGATGTCATTAAAATGATTCAGCCCGTAGAAAAACTTTGTGAAGATCTAGAGCAAGTAATTCAACGGTTTTCAACTGATATTGACACATTAAGAGGATAGTTATTGTGAACCCTTTCTTAGGCTTAATTGATAATATAGATAAATCAACGCCGCTGATCCTTAAGTATAATCAAAGTAGCGCATTGATTAAGGTTGAGCTAAAGAAAAGCATTGAAAATCGCAAGCTGCAAATTATGTTATATGGCGCATATAACGCTGGAAAAAGCTCGTTAATCAATGCCCTATTAGGCCGTGATGCCGCAGTAGTTAATGATATTCCGACTACGGACAAAATTGATAAATACGATTGGAATGGATTTTATTTACTCGATACCCCAGGCGTAAATGCTCCAATTACCCATGAAGAAGTGACTGCTGAGCAATTAAAAAGAACAAATGCAATGCTGTTTGTCATTCGCGAGGGAGACCAAGATGCAAAAAATATTTATGAACGCCTGTTTGATATGTTAAAAAAAGGCAAAAAAATATTCATTGTTTTGAATCATCAACTCGCTAATCAAGACGATAAACTAACTGCCATTAGAAAAATCAATAGCGTTTTATGTTTTTTAGCCCCTCAATATAACGTGAAGGATGCAGATATTGCTCACATTACGGTACTTCCAATAAATATTCGTACAGCTTATAACGGACGACTAAGAAGTCATGAAAAGCTACTGGAGCATTCTGGATATAACACGTTTATTCAAAGTTTTCATGAGTGGGTTGTAGTTCAAGATCAAGAAAGCCAACAATACGCATCTCTTCAAAATCAAATTCATGAGTGCTGGTATAGTCCCATAATTAGCCAAATTAAGGCTAAACTTGATCAAAAAGAAAGTGGTGATATTAGAAGCTTGCGTGATGACAGATTAATGCTCGAAGGTGAAAAAAGTGCGCTAAAAATACACTCTAGTCAGTATATTATTCAACAAGTTAACTTGCTTAAGTCTGATGTTTCCCATGTTTTGCAAAGTGCAAAATCACAGTCTGAACTTGACTCAAAGCTACAGGCTATTTTTGAGCCAATGATTCCAAAAGTTGAATTATGGCTAAGTGAGGAGTTAGGAAAAGTGAGTAATAAACTATCTATTCCTATTAGCCATAAGCAAGAAAATTATGGTGATGATGACAGTAAAAATAGTGCATTTGCTGACACCATAATAGATGGAGCAAAAAATGCGCTTAAAGATAAAGAAAATCTAAAGCAAGCCTTGTTATTAGGACGGCAATTTAAAATTCCTATGCTCAAAGGCCGTTGGGAGAAGACGCTAGGTAATTGGGCGGGTAAGGCTGCAATTGCAGTACAAGTGCTAACTTTCGTATATGATATTTATAAAGCGAATGCTGACCAAAATAGACAAAATCAAGAAAGCCGTCAACGTTCAGTTGAGTTATATCAGGCGGTGGATCAGATTTGTACCTCGGTAATTAGTGATATGACAAACTCTGTACAAAGTATAGTTGTTAAAGTCTTTGACGATAAAATAAAAGACATTCAGTCTCAATTAGACGCAATATCGAAGGAGGATAGTGATCTTAAAAGAGACTATAATCTGTTAAACCAATTTGCTTCAGAAATGTCGTCAATTGGTTTTAGCTACGATTAGAAGTATTGAGCATTGCCGAAAGAAATCTTTCTGTCGCAGGAGCAACAACAGGCCATAAAGTATTCGCCCGTGCCATTAGCCCTAATGAAATTGAAGTGTGTACGGCAGCGTCGTTAGCAGACACATCGGCTAAAGTCTTAAATAACCTACAATTGCTAAAGTTGGCGTAATGCTTCTTGTGCAAGTGAGCCAAATAGGAACATGCAAATGGATGGTTTTTCGGACAACTCTCGGCTGATAGCAGCAAAAAAAATAGGAGAGGCTGCCGAAGCAAAAGTGCTAGTCGCCT
>DDBM01000242.1:6446-6716 GCA_002333125.1 Moraxellaceae bacterium UBA2032
TAACACATGCGGTTTGGTTTCCTGATGTTCGATGGCCAAAACAGCTTGTTATTGCTGAAGCCCCTAGCTCACAGTTTGTGTTTGATAGAAATTCGTTAACCCATCCTTTTCCACAACTAGAAAAAATGTTTGCTGAAATTAAGCAGGCATCATCATCCGCATGGACAAAGATTCAGCAAAATGCACTGAAAGAATTATTAGCACCTGATTGCTTACTCCTTGTACCACTAGCGAATGCACTTGATGAGTCAGTCACCCAATTACATCAAG
>DDBM01000242.1:6857-7601 GCA_002333125.1 Moraxellaceae bacterium UBA2032
ATGATGGCGGCTGAGAAAATACAAAACCGATATGATAGTCTCATTGTTGATGAAGCAGCTGATATGAGTCCCACATGGTGGATTGCCTTAGAATCACTAATGAATCAAGATTTTAGTTGGTACTGTTTTTACGATACTTATCAAACTATTTTTCATGATAACCAACAATGGCAAGCTCCGTTTCAGGGTGAGGTTTTGCCTTTGGATGTTAATTTACGCAACACTCAACCTATTGGAGAGTTAGCCGTACGCTTAGGAAAATGCCCTACACCCACATTTGCGGTGAGTACAGGCCAAAATCCGCACCTGACGATTTGCCCAAGTTTTGATTTTATGGCTGACGCATTACGCCAAACACTGCACAAGCTGATTGATGAAGAAGCTATCGCCCCTGAGCGTATTGTCATTCTTTCTCCCTATCGACATACCAACTCACAATCAACATGGGCAGAAGGATTAAAGGACGTTGATTTACATACCGAGATGAACGTCATGATGAAGGGGAAAGTTCGTATAGGGACGATACAAAGCTTCAAAGGTTTAGAGTCCGATGTGGTGATTTTGGCGGGATTAACCAAACAAAGTCTAACTCAAGATGAGTTGTTGTATGTCGCCACGAGTCGAGCTAAAGCCGCTTTGTATATTTTTTCGTTGAGTGCTTTGTCGTAGTTTTTTATTGTCAGTTTACTTGTGTAGGCAACTACAGTATTTTTTTTGATTTTTGATTTTTGATTTTTGATGTTT
>DDBM01000020.1:0-966 GCA_002333125.1 Moraxellaceae bacterium UBA2032
CCTTTTTTTCGCGTGCGGCAATACGTTTGGCTTGAGCCGCTTCGTCCACCACTTTAGTGGGTGCATTGGCTTTTTCTTGTTTTTTGGCGGTACTGGCATCGTGTTTGGCGAGTTGTTTTTGCAGCCATTCGGGAATGTCTTTATTCTCTAAAAAAGCCGAGCTTTGTTGGGCATAACACATTAATAACGCCAGTCCATGTTTACACGGGCGTTTAAAGCTAGGGCAGCTACACCCAAAATTAAACTTCTCGCCCAATAAAATCGAACTGTTATAAATCGCACTGCCACTAATATCACCCCATAAAACAAANNGGTATGCTGTCTGACTGTGCAGTGTTTGGGTCTTTAATACGGATTAACACTTGATTTATGGCCTAAACGATAGCATAAACAATACAATAGAAAAAACCTGTTATGTTGAGTGACGACTATTTATGTCGCATAGGAGAGAGGAATGGCTAGTAAAAAATTAATGCGCTCGCGTGAGTACAATATGATTGCAGGGGTAATGGGTGGCATTGCTGAGTATTTAGGTTGGAGTCCTTTTAAAGTTCGTTTGTTGTTTGTGATTGTTTCCTCGTTAAGTGTCGCTGTACCGGGTATTTTAATTTATTTAGTGTTGTGGTTTTTAATGCCAATGGCAGAGGAATAAACCCTTGAAAAAGTCTTTCGTTTTTGGATGTATGTTAGTTGCTTCTATCGCACAAGCAGAGAGCAGTTTTAACGAAGTGCGCGACGTGGTATTTAGTCCAACTGAGGCCAAAAACAGCCTAGAGCAACAAGAACTTAATGTGTATTTAGACAATAAATTACCGCATTATGAAGTCAGTAGCTCAAATTTTATTAAAGATGGCGTTAATTTATTGGTGGGTGATGCACAGCGCACCCTTAACGAAACCGCCGATTATTATCCTCGCCTCGAAAAGCATTTACACAGTAACGGCATTTGTTTTGCAGGTACATGGA
>DDBM01000020.1:979-8633 GCA_002333125.1 Moraxellaceae bacterium UBA2032
ACACAACGCGACCATTATTTAGACGTTAAAATGACTAACGACCCCAAAGTGGGTTTTAGATTTGCGGTGATTCCTTTGGCATTTTATGTGGGGCGAGTGTTTAACAAAGCCGATGAACAAGCAGGATTTAGACCTGTTACCGCCTTTGCTGAGTTGGGATTAAAGCAGGGCGAAGTGGCCAAAGCACCGCGTTATTTGATGGTGCAAGGTGCGCCAAGTAATATACGCAATGAGGCGGTAGACTTTAGAGATGAGCTAAATATCGAAAAAAATCATGGCGCAAAGCCTTTGATATTTAAAATTTTGGTATCGGATAGCACAGGCGACCAAGATAGCTCAGATTGGCAAGAAATAGGCAATCTCACCTTTACCGAAAGTAAAGTGTCTTATGGTTGTGATCGACGTTTACATTTTGCTCATCCTAAAATTAGAAAGTAATAATGTCTAGTTTGTTTACTTGGCAAAACTACTACCACCCCCATGTGCGTAACTTGGCATGGGTATTGGCTTCACCTGCGTTACTCTCTTATTTGCCTAATTTTAATCAGCCGTTAACCATGTTTGATGATGGTTTTTGGCAGCAACAATATCTGGCTTATATCCCCAAATTACAGCAATTAGACCTCAATCCGCAGATTTTAGAAGATTTTTTAGCGCAGCACAAAAATCATCGCTTAGGTTATTATTTTGAATATTTATTGCTATTTTGGTTGCAAGATAGAGATTTTCATTATTTTGAGTTGATTCAACATCGTGCCACCTTGTTTGACGGCAAAATTACCATTGGTGAATTAGATTATTTAGTCAAAAACCATCAAACAGGTCAAATAGAACATTGGGAAGCGGCGATTAAATTTTATTTGGGCTATCCACCCTTAACGGACAGCTTAAGATGGTTAGGGGCAAATGACCGNNGTTATCAAGACTATGAGATACAACAGCGTAGTTTGGTGGTAAAAGGTCGTTTGTTTTATCCTTTATCCCACAAAAACTTATTAAAAAGAGCGCACGATGCAACATTAGATTGCCTTGCGCCACAGCATTTGCAAGCTAATTGGTTATTATGGGATGAGTTTATCTCGCACCCACAAGCACGTTTGCTGCAATGGCGACACGTTGCTAAAGATGAGTGGATGGCCGACCAACAAATCAATAAAAAACTCCCGTTGCTTGGTGTTCAAGACTTGCCGCTACTACCTAGTGCGCGTCCCGAATTGTTTATTGGTTTTGACGCAGAGCAACAAGAGCAAGCACGGTGTTTTGTGTGTTCTGTTAAACGAGATGAAGCGTTATTTTGAGTAAAACATGATGCCTAAAAAAATTTTGGTACTAGGTGGTTATGGTAATTTTGGCGAACGTATTTGTAGTGCCTTAGCACAAGATGAATGCGAGTTATATATTGCAGGACGAAGCCATGACAAAGCACAACAGTTAGCCCAAAAGCTCGGTGCAAGAGCTTGTGTTTTAGACCATCAAGCACCTGACTTTTTGGCGCAATTGCAGCATATTAAACCCGATATTTTGATTCATACCTCAGGGCCGTTTCAGGGGCAAAATTATCATATTGCCGCTGCGTGTATTAAGGTGGGTTGTCATTACATAGATATTGCCGATGGCCGTGAGTATGTGCGTGATATCACCCAATTAAACGCTGCAGCTCAACAAGCTAAGGTATTGGTGGTGAGTGGTGCAAGTTCGTTGCCTGCTTTGTCGAGTGCGGTTGTTGACCAATATTTAGCGCATTTTTTGCGTTTAGATAGCATTGAGCATGGTATTAGTTCGGGCGCAAAACCACCAGGTATGGCTACCATGGAAGGCGTGATGAGTTATGTAGGTAAAGCCTTTTTACGTTGGCAAAATCAGTCATGGCAGACGGTGTATGGTTGGCAAGATGTGCTGAGTCATCGTTATGATGCACCTGTAGGGTTACGCTTTTTATCTAATTGTGATGTACCCGATTTGGATTTATTTCCAGCGCGTTATCCTAGTGTACACAGTGTACAGTTTAGGGCAGGAGTCGGCTTTGCAAGTACCAGTTTAGCTACATGGAGTTTTTCGTGGTTGGTGCGTTTGCGTGTCTTAAAAAGTCTCGTGCCTTATGCAGCTTCGTTACACAAAATGGCCACTTGGATTGAGCCTTTAGGGAGTGAATGGAGTGCGATGCACGTGACCTTAACAGGCTTAAACTTGAAGCAACAGCCGCACTTAATCACGTGGCAATTATTAGCAGGCAGCAATCATGGGCCTAATATTCCGTGTTTTCCTGCAATCGCCTTAGCGCGTAAGTTATTGAATGGCCAAATTCAACAAACTGGCGCAATGCCGTGTATGGGTTTATTAACAGTTGACGAAATATTAACCCCTATTCCTAATCTTAATTTAAGGTGGAATTTACAATAATGGATTATTTTGTGTTGAAGTGGATTCATATTGTGTCATCGACGCTGTTATTTGGTACGGGTTTGGGTACGGTATTTTATAAATGTATGGCCGATTATTATGGCAATGTTGAGCATCAAGCCCAAACTTTAAAAGCAGTGGTGTGGGCAGATATGTTGTTTACTGCGCCAGCGGTGGTGGTGCAGTTAGTCACAGGTTTATGGATGGCACATTTGGCAGGTTATCATTTGTTTGAAGGTTGGTTGTTGTGGGTGTTGTGTTTGTTTGTGGTGGTGGGCTGCTGTTGGTTACCTGTATTGTGGTTACAAGTCAAAATGCGTGATTTGGCCATGATGGCAGCAGCTAACAATACTCCATTAAGTAGCGATTATTATCGCTATCGTAAAATATGGTTAGCATTAGGTGTGCCTGCATTTATTGCGGTGATGGTTATCTTTTGGTTGATGGTGTTTAAGCCTATATAAATTTTAATAAACATATTTTATCTTCTAAGCCTACATTTTTTGTATGATTATTATCTATGATTTTTTATTTATTATTTTAACTTATTGATTTTTATATTATTAATATTTTGGCATGGTGTTTGCTATTTAGGTGTTACCTAACTAAAAATCACAAGGATTTAGCCATGATGTTACTTACCAAAAAGCTTGTTGCCGTTGCTGCTATTACTTGCATGGTTGCCGCTTGTAGCAGCACCCCTAACAACAAAAGCCTTGTTAAAGAGCAATTACAATCCGAAAAACAACGTCAAAAAGCAGCGCAAAAACAAGCCGAAGACACCTTAGATGCCATGCCTTCTTGGGCGGTTAATGTACCGCGTCCAGATAATACAGGTGTTTATGCCGTAGGCATTGCCGAAAGTGACAAAGTACAAATTGCACTCAAAAAAGCCCATCTTCAAGCCCAATATGGTTTGGCAAAATTATATAACCAAGAGTTAGCAGGCAGTGAGCAAGCCATGCAACAAGATGCAGGCACAGCCTCAAATAGTCATTATCAAAGTCTGATTCAGTCTTTGGTTAATTATGTGTCGGTGGTTGGTTTTGAGGTGGTTAAACAAGATGTAAGAGCGGTTAATGGTGAATATCAGGCTTATACTTTGTTAAAACTGCCTTATGCCGAATTTAACAAAGCCCTACAAAGCAAAAAACAACAAGCGCAAACGATGGATGTTAAGCAAGCTTTTGCCGAAATGGAATACCGTTTGCAACAGCGTCAACAAGTGCGTAAGTAAGAAAATATCCTCACCCCAACCCTCGGCATAGGTATCTACACAAGTTTGATGAAATTTGTTTTTAGCGATAAAGCTCCCTCTCCCTCAGGGAGAGGGTTGGGGTGAGGGTGATTTTTTGGCCTAATTATGAGTTAATTACGCCACTTTTAGACCTCACCCTAGCCCTCTCCTACAAGGAGAGGGGACACCATCGCTATATAAAAAAGATGTGTAGATATCTATACCCAATGGGCGAGGGAGCTAGAAAGAGGTTTTTATGAATAACTACTTACGTTATGGTTTGTGTTTTGGCGCGATATGGTTATCTGTGCCGTCATGGGCATGGGTAAAAGAATACCAAACCGAGTATTTGTTAGGCGATAACGACAGCCGTTTAAATGCTAAGCAAAATGCACTCAATCAAATTCAGCTTCAAGCTATGCAAGAAGCAGGGACGTATATTCAGGGGCAAACACAATTACTTAACGAGCAATTGGAGGAGCGCATTAGTCAAGTTAGCGCAGCCATTGTTAAGTTAGATGTATTGTCGGAGCGTTTTGAATTTACCACGCAAGGTCAACAAAAATTAAGGCTAGTAGCGCGCGCTAATGTTGATGAATCCATTTTGCAAGACCGCGTACGCACCTTACAAATAGAAGCCAACAAGGTACGAAATACCGATAAATTAGCCCAAGATAATCAGCAAATGCGTCAACAATTACAACAAATGGAGCAACAAAAACTCGCCCTAGAAAATCAATTATTACGCCAAAAACTAAGCCAGTTAGAACAAGCACCACCACAATTATTAGCTGTATCCAAGCCAGAGCCTATACGCCCTGTTGTGATACCTTTACAAGGTACTGAGTCGTCTGTTGCGATGGTTTTGACTCAGGAGGGGCAGCAAGCACCGTTTAATGAGTCCTCCTTTTTAATGGGTTTAACGCAAGCCTTGCAAAAAACGCCTGTTGCTGTGCGCGTTAATTCTGAAGAGCCTGTAGTAAAAATACAACCCGATTGGCGTTTGAGTTTAACGCCCGAAAGTCCACTAAATGCTTTATGTAGGCGTTGGACGTGTGTGTTGGGTTATGCTTATAAAGCACCGTTTAATGATGCTTTGACCACGCCATTACATCAGCAGTTGTTTAGGCCATTTAGTCGGGTGGTGCATATAGATGATAAATATATCAGTCATTGGCAGTTATTAACCTTACAGGCTTATCCGCCTAATAACCTCACGCCTCAAGAGACTCAATTAATAGAAAATTATCGTTTAATGGTGCGAGTAAATATAGCTACAGAGCAGTTTAATATGCCTTTGATAACTTATGATAAAACTCAAGGTGCGTTGGTAGTGGCTTTGCAAGGGGCAGTTAATGAGCCACAAATGACCGCTTATAATTATCAAACACGACAAGGCTATGTGATGTGTGCTTTAACAAACAGTGCCAAACAATGTGCCAATACCGATTTAACCCAATTTGCATGGCACGTAGTAAATACTCCTTTGGGGCAAGGGATAAAAATTAGCACAAAGATAGTGAGTTTTTAGAACTCCCTCTCCCTATGGAAGAGGGTTGGGGTGAGGGTTAATAATGTAACTTAACCCATCATCATACCTTTCATCACAAAAAAGATAAGCGCCGCCATGAGTGCGGTTGCAGGAACGGTAATGACCCATGCTGCCGCAATACGCAATAATTGTGAACGTTGTACCAATTGGGTGCGATACACCTTTTTTAAGGCACTACGTTCAGCTTTAGAAAAATGAGCAGGATCCATTTGGCGTTTTGCTTGCTCTTTTAAATCGCGCAGCATTTGCCCTTTGGTGTCAACCGAGGCTTTAGTAAATAAAACCATAAATTCATCTATAGCAGCTTGGTCACCTTCGGGGTGATGTGCCTTAATCGTAGCGACCATTTTATCGTGGCTATATTTTAAATATTCACGTAAAAAGCCGACCCCAAATACACCACCTACTGCAATGTGAGTTGAGCTAACAGGCAAGCCCATTTGGCTAGCAATAATCACCGTAATAGTGGCCGACATGGCAATACAATAAGCACGAGTTTGGTCAAGCTCGGTAATATCTGTGCCAACGGTGCGAATCACTTTAGGGCCGTATAATGCTAAGCCCAAGGCAATACCTAAAGCACCAATGACCATGACCCACATCGGAATAGCCGACTCTTTGGCAATCATGCCATTATGGGCGGTATAAACGTCTACAATGGCAGCTAAAGGGCCTACGGCATTGGCCACATCGTTAGAGCCGTGAGCAAAACTTAATAAAGCCGCTGCAAAAACAAGGGGAATGGTAAACAATTGGTTGACACTTTTTTTGCCATCGGTTTGAGGTTGAAAGTTTTTTAAGCGCCAACGGGTAAAAATCAAACACACAAAGGCGACACCTAAACCAATCAAGCTTGCCTGAAAAAAGCTCATTGGCCACACGCGATTTAAGCCTTTTAAAACAATATATGTGCCAAATGTCCAACCCATAAAAGCAATTAACCACGGCACAACCTTACGCGCAGCACCCACCATATCGGTCTGATAAATAATGCTTCGCTTAATAAAGTACAACATCGCCGCCGCCACCAACCCACCTAATACAGGCGAGATAACCCAACTTGCGGCAATTTGTCCCATTTTTGCCCAGTCAACAATCGCAACTCCACTGGCTGCGATACCTGAACCAATAATAGCTCCCACAATAGAATGAGTGGTAGACACGGGCGCACCCACGGCGGTGGCAATATTGAGCCATAAAGCGGCTGCTAATAAAGCCGCCATCATTAGCCATACAAAGGTATCCGAGTCGGCAATTAAATTGGGGTCAATAATACCATTACGAATGGTACCAACAACCTCGCCCCCTGCAATGAGTGCACCTGCGGCCTCAAAAATCGCGGCAATAATCAGCGCACCAAACAAAGTTAATGCTTTAGAGCCAACGGCAGGGCCTACATTATTGGCGACATCATTAGCACCAATATTCATGGCCATATATGCACCAATAGCGGCCGCAATCACGAGTACTAAGGCACTTTCGCCAGTTGCCCCTTTCATGGCGGCATATAGCATCACACACACCATAAAAATTAAGCCTACACCGAGCCTAAATAATTCGGTGCGCCCTTTTTTGGTGGCTTGCTCCAAGTTATGAATATCTTTGATGTTCACGAGGGATTTCTCAGATGAGTTGGGGAGCGAATTATGACAGAAATATTTCGTCAAGTCAGAAGTCCTTAGGGGGTGTTGTACTTAATTTAGGATAGAGTTTTTGTAAAGAGCAGTTGATTTTTAAGATTAATAGGCGTTATATAATGGACGGTTTCTTACTATAAAAACAAAGTAAGTTGTTGAATTATAATAATTTTATGGAATTGATGTTATGGAGAATGGCGACCTGATTTTAAGCTATTTACAGCGTTGGGGCGTAGAGTATGTTTTTGGGGTGTTAGGTGGGAGCATTGAGCCTTTTTATAATGCCTTAGCACGTAGTGAGCGTAATAAAGGTATAAAAAGCATTGTCGCACGTCATGAAACAGGCGCAGCATTTATGGCCGATGGTTATGCTCGCGAAACAGGAAAAGTAGGGGTGTGTTGCTCTACCGCAGGGCCGGGAGCGACAAATTTACTCACAGGTGTTGCTTGTGCCTATGCCGATAATATACCCATGCTGGTTATTTCGGCACAAACCTCTATCGAAAAATTTGGGCGTGGGGCTTTGCAAGATGGTTCTTGTGCGGGCATTAATACCGTCGAAATTTTTAATCATTGCACCCGCTTTAATACTTTAGTGTCTCATTCGGCTCAACTAGAGCCAAAATTATTACAAGCCATGAGTTATGCGCGCAGCAATACGCCTGGCCCTGTGCATTTAAGTGTGCCTTTAGATGTGATGCGTGAAGCTATTGAAGCGTCACGTATTGTGGTAGGAATGAAGGCTTTTATTAATCATGATGTGGTGCCAAGCCAAGAAGCGATGCATTTAGTACTTAAAGAATTAGCTACTAAGGCAAAGGTAACGGT
>DDBM01000225.1:0-729 GCA_002333125.1 Moraxellaceae bacterium UBA2032
ACAACGTGCGCCCAACAGCGTGTTATATCAGTTAATTAATGCACTCAAAAACCATGATACGACAACTTATCAACAAGCGTATGAGCAGCTTTTAGGCTTAACCACTTTGCAAGCAGATTTTCAAAAACGTACACAATTATTAAGTAAATTGGCAACAGGCGCACAATCTTGGGCGCAAGTCATACAGCAACGGCTTAGTCCTCATCACAGCGCAGAGCCACCTCAAGAAAACATTGAGANNTTAATAAGCCAACAAACATGGGCGCATCAAGCGATTGCGGCCGAACCTTATCGACCACATTTGGTGGGCTGGCAGCAAACACAAACACGTATTGGCAAAGGCACAGGCAAACTTGCACCCGAATTACGTCTAAAAGCTCAACAACAGCTAAAACTGGCACAATATGCCGTGCCTGTTTGGATTATGCCGCTAAACGAAGTCTTTAGAAGTTTTGAAGTCAGCAGCCAATTTGATGTGGTGATTATTGATGAAGCGAGTCAGGTGGACATCAAAGGTTTATTAGCCACGTATTTAGGTAAAAAAGTGCTGATTGTAGGTGATGATGAGCAAGTCAGCCCCGATGCAGTCGGTGCCGACGCTAACCTTGCACGACGCTTACAACACGAGCATTTGAGTCTTATTCCTAACAATCATTTATATGATGGCCAAACATCGCTTTACGACTTAACCAAACAAGTCGCACGCGGCCAACTGTGTTTAAAAGAGCA
>DDBM01000225.1:749-5103 GCA_002333125.1 Moraxellaceae bacterium UBA2032
GTTATTTCGTTATTAGGCAACGAACAAGCCACTCTCATTGAAACTAAACTCCGCCAACATTTACCTTTAAGCACTATTGAAGAACGACGTTTATTGTGTGGTAATTCAGCACAGTTTCAGGGTGATGAACGCGATGTGATTTTGCTGTCTATGGTCGATAGTAACGAGGCTGAAGGTGTAATGCGCTTACGCAGTGATGGCGCACGTGACATGAACAAAAAACGCTACAACGTGGCGGCAAGCCGCGCAAAAGACCAATTATGGATAATACATTCGCTAGATTATCAAACCGACTTAAAACCCGATGATTTACGCACCAAACTATTGGCTTATAGTCATCAACAATTACAAAGCTCAAGCAGCACACTCATACAACATCAAACCGAGTCGCCTTTTGAAGCAGCCGTATTAAAACAACTTGTAGCGCGTGGTTATCAGGTTATTACCCAATATGAAGTGGGTTATTACCGTATTGATATGGTAGTACAAGGCGCACATAGTCGTTTAGCCATTGAATGTGATGGTGACCGTTATCATTCGGGTAGTGAAAAAATAGCCGAAGATTTAGCACGCCAAGCCATTTTGGAGCGTTTAGGTTGGCAGTTTTATCGTATTCGAGGCAGTGCTTTTTTTAGTCAGCCTGATACCGCTTTGGAGGATTTATGGCAGCGTTTGGCTCAGTTAGATATTTTACCAATCCCTAACAACACTCAAGAGACGGTTTTAACCGAAGAGCCATTACACCAAGAAATTATTCGGCTAGCGCAACGGCTCAAACAAGAGGATTTAGTGCAAGATGAGGCTATTGTTACAACACCTGAGCCACAAGCAAATTACTCACGCATTCAAGAAATGTTTAAGCAACGCTCCGAGCAGCGCAAACAACAAAGAAATAACCTTTAAACTTGTTACACTGAGGGCTTAATCCGTAAGCCCTTTTCACTTTCGCTAATCTTCATAATTTCCCATTAGCTGCTGTAGAGCGGCTTGTCTGTCTGCTTGTTTACGCTCGTCTTCAATAATTTGCCGTGCTACAAACAATATCAACTGCCGCAACCAACGATGTGCAGGATGATGATGCAGCAATGGACACCACGCCATTTTTAACTCAAATTCTGGCACATAAAATGGTGGGTCTTTAATCACTAAACGTGGGTTTGTGCCTTGTAACTTGGCCACTCTCGTGGGTAAGGTGGCAATTAAATCGGCATTGGCGGCTAATAAGGCAGGCATTTGATAATGGCGCGTAAAAATACTGATTTTACGTTTTTTACCTAAACGAGTAATCGCTTGGTCAATCCACCCTAAACCACCTGACTTTTCGGGGTTGACACCAAAGCCTACGCCCATGCCCGTTTTGCTAACCCAAATATGTTGCGCCTCTAAATACGTTTTTAAATTAAAATGGTCAACAATCGGGCTATCACAATGCAATAAACAACTAAAACTATCTTTCCATACCAATACTTGATGAAAAGACTGCGGAATTTCGTTAAAGCGATTTATGGCCATATCGACTTTACCCTGCTCCATATCTCTATAAGACACATCACTAGGCGTTAAAAAGTCTAAGACGACATTAGGGGCTTCGGAGCGCATCGCTTTAACTAAAGCAGGAATTAAGGTGGCTTCGGCATAATCAGAAGCCATGATTCTAAAAACCCGATTACTGGTGAGCGGCTTAAACTCGGCGCGCGGCTCTAAAATTTGACTTAAATCGCCCAACACTTCACGAAGATGCGGCTGCAATTCTAGCGCACGCTCGGTGGCGGTCATGCCTTCACTGGAGCGAATTAATAAAGGGTCATTAAATAACACCCGTAAACGGCGCAAAATATTACTCATTGCAGGTTGAGTTACCCCCAATTGTTCGGCAGCGCGAGTGACGTTTTTTTCTCTAAGTAAAACGTCTAAATGTGTTAATAAATTAAGGTCAACCCGTTCAAGATTCATAAAATAAATACCGAAGATAGATTTGATAAATTAGCTAAATTATGCCACAAACTTTAGACTGCGTGTGTTAATTAGAACAGATGCAAGATACTGTTTTAATCCTTCCACCCACGACAGGATAAATGTTATGACAACGTATTCTTCTGCTCTTGATGCAGTTCGTGCTATTAAAGCTAAATTTGGTGATACTTGGAGTGCAATTCATCCAGAAGACGCGGCACGTATGCAAATGCAAAACCGCTTCAGAACTGGCTTAGATATTGCTAAATACACTGCTGCCATTATGCGTGCCGATATGGCTGCCTACGATGCAGACAGCAGCCAATACACTCAGTCTTTGGGTTGCTGGCACGGTTTTGTTGCGCAACAAAAAATGATTGCCAACAAAAAATACTTTGGCACAACTAGCAAAAAATACTTGTACTTGTCAGGTTGGATGGTTGCTGCATTGCGTTCTGAGTTTGGCCCATTGCCAGACCAATCCATGCACGAAAAAACTTCTGTGCCTGCATTAATCGAAGAATTGTACACATTCTTACGTCAAGCTGACGCAAAAGAAATGAATGATTTATTCCGCGCCTTGAAAAAAGCTCAAGATGCTGGCGATACAGCTAAAGCTACTGAAATCGAAGCTAAAATCAACAACTTTGAAACGCACATTGTGCCTATCATTGCTGACATTGATGCTGGTTTTGGTAACGAAGAAGCCACTTACTTGTTAACCAAGAAAATGATCGAAGCGGGTGCTTGCTGTATCCAAATCGAAAACCAAGTATCTGATGCTAAACAATGTGGTCACCAAGCAGGTAAAGTCACTGTACCACACGAAGACTTCTTGGCTAAAATCAATGCTGTTCGTTACGCTTTCTTAGAGTTAGGCGTTGACGATGGTGTTATCGTTGCTCGTACCGACTCCGAAGGTGCTGACTTAACTCAAAAAATCCCAGTATCTAAAGTTAAAGGTGACTTGGCTTCTCAATACATTAGCTACTTAGACACCACAGAAATCGACATTTCTGACGCACAAGAAGATGAAGTGTTAATTAAACGTGATGGTAAATTACACCGTCCTAAGCGTTTAGCCTCTGGCTTGTTCCAGTTCCGTGAAAACACACAAATTGACCGTGTTGTTTTAGACTGTATTACCAGCTTGCAAGGTGGTGCGGACTTATTGTGGATTGAAACAGCGACACCAAACGTAGCCGAAATTGCCGACATGGTTAACCGTGTTAAAAAAGTTATTCCAAACGCCAAGTTGGTTTACAACAACAGCCCATCGTTTAACTGGACATTAAACTTCCGTCAACAAGCCTATGACGCAATGGTTGCTGCTGGTCAAGACGTGTCTGCTTATGACCGTGCTAAATTGATGAGTGTTGACTATGACAACACCGAATTAGCTAAAGCTGCTGATGACAAAATCCGCACTTTCCAAGCTGATGCATCACGTGAAGCAGGCATTTTCCATCATTTGATTACATTGCCTACTTACCACACCACTGCGTTACACATGCACGAATTGTCTAAAGGTTACTTTGGCGATGAAGGTATGTTGGCTTATGTTGCTGGTGTACAACGTAAAGAAATCCGTGAAGGTGTTGCTTGTGTTAAACACCAAGCGATGGCTGGCTCTGACATTGGCGACGACCACAAAGAAATCTTTGCTGGTGAGCAAGCGTTAAAAGCGGGTGATGACTCCAAAAACACCATGAACCAATTTGGTGGTTAATCGCTCCAAACTGTTTTGCTAGACTTTATCTGTTTAGTGAATAAAAGACCCCGCTCACAAGGCGGGGTTTTGTTTTGGCATTTACAGTTTCTTATTGATAACTCTTAAACAACGTCCATAAATCAACCTGATAACGTAACAATAACAATTGATTGCTTTGTTGATTAATTTTTTCGTGGTGCGTTTCTAGGCTAATACGCACACCTTTATCATCTGTCCACATCATGCCCACACCCACTCGATAAGGACGTTCACTGCTTTGAGCGATACCTGCCTCAGTCGCTACCAATGCGGCATTTGCTCCCGTTAACTGGTGACGAGCTTGTAAGCTCTCGTAACGTAAAAAACTATGTAATTGGCGTACAATTTGATAGTCGGCCATAAGCCATCCGCCCGAAATTATTCCTTGATAATCTACTTTAGCTGTTTGACTAAACAAATCACCCTGCTCTTGCTTTAACCATGCCTCGCCATTAAATACGGTTTTATAATGAGGAAAAGCCCATTTCCCTGCTAATACGGCAAGCTGACTATCGCCTGCAAAACACACCATATTAACCACGACTTGCTCACAAGAGGCTTGACTATGGCTATGTGTTAAGGCGGTTTGTTGTTCTGTTGAGCGGCCATTGACATTAAAATGAGCAATACTGCCCATTAAGTAATTATTGT
>DDBM01000223.1 GCA_002333125.1 Moraxellaceae bacterium UBA2032
CATTGTATGTTGTGCAACATTTGCTTGGCCATGCCTCTCCACAAACCACGCAAAGATACGCTCACTTACAAGATAAAACATTGCTTGCTGCATCCGAAAACATTGCGAGCTTGATGCTAACTAAGCAACAAGCCTAACTCAACTACACAAGGGCNNATTTTTGTACCATTGGTTGCGTTACTGCAACTGACAAAGCAAGTCGATGAGACTGTAACCGTCGGGCTTGACGGTTTGCAAGATAACCCAATTCTACGCTTTATATCCGCCATTCAATGCGTAGAGTTGGTTTTTTACACCACCCCCAATACACCCAATTTTAGCCTCCGTGCTATTTGTAAAATCATCCCGAACTTTAATAATCGCAAGTTCGTTTTTCTTGGATTTTCGCACCCTCAACTGTGCCGCCAACGAAAACTAACCGCAAGAGATGTCATAAGAGCCGCATTAGCCTAACTCTGCCGAGTGAACGCTATGCAAAAAACAAACCTGAAAACATAGGCATTTTACGATGAAAAAAACGAAAAACGAGTCTTATTTTAATAACGTGACAAGGCTAATTTGCAGACAAAATGGCCTTATTAGGCTACTAAACAAGCCGATTGAAATCTGTCATGTTTTTAATGAAACCTATGACTGTACGCCCAATGGAAGAAACCATTTCCAAATGTGCCATCTTATAGGTTTAGAAAGCCTTGATAATGAAGAATTTAAGATTTTTTTTACGCTCACTAATTCTAAAAACAAATTCACATGTTCCAGAACTATCAGATATTTTTGGCCAACGCACTGGCCACGCCTATTGTGGTCGCGAATTCACGCCCTAGAAACCGATATTCGTATTCAATTATCACTTTTTCCTGATGATTTGCCTGTGAGCACCCCTATTAAGCGTAAAAAACGCGTAAAAAAATAANNAAGAATACATTTAAGCCTTATATGAAATTTGGAATCCCCTCAACAAACGTGACCGCGTATGTTGAGGAGCTGAGGAGTTAAGGACAACTCAAATGCGTTAAAACAAAGTAACATTTAACCGAGAAAGAAAATGAAAGAAACAACTTATGCGTTAAACAGTAGTGAATTTATTACAAGCAAAATTCAATCAATAGAAAGCGGCTGCACCTTAATTGAATCGCCAACAGGGAGCGGTAAAACGTCCTTTGTATTAGAACATTTAACCAAAACCCAAAAGATATTGATGCTCGTACCATTAGTCGGGCAAGTACGCCAATTGAAATCAACGTATGCCAGTCGAAGTGACATTGTTTTTTTATCGGGTACGGATAAAAGTTCGACTCGTGATATTGCAGACCATCAAGGTAAGCATATTGTCGCTACCTACGACATTTGGCCGCACTTGAAAAGCAAACTGAAATTTAACAGCTATACCCTAGTTGTTGACGAAGTGCATAAGCTGTATTCGGCAGGTTCTTACCGCGATGAAGCATTAAACCCACTGTTAGATGCATTGGCTGACAAAACAACCTTTGTGAAAAAGTTGATGCTCACGGCGACGTACACCCCTAATTTAGCTGAAATCGCAAACATTTTACCTGATACGTGGATGAAAATTACGCGCCCTACGATTGCCGCCCCTAAAAAGCTGACAGTGAATGTCTATAGTCAACAATGGTCTTACCACTGGCTACGGGCTGTATTTAATCGACTACAACTACGAACTGGCAAGCAAATAGTTTTTGTCCGATTAAACTCGAATGCTCGCATGGAAAAAGCAGCGGAATGCTTGAAAACTAAAGGCTATAAAGTATTAGCCGTTAGTCGCCGAACACTTGGTAATGATGTCGTAAAACAGGTTTTAATTGAGCAAGAACTACCTAAAGACTATGACGTGGTATTAACCACCTCCATCTTTGATGAAGCGATTAACTTAAATAACGCGGATAGCGATATTGACTCCGTTCATATTGTCGATGCGTCTGCACATCCTGAAGAAATCGTGCAGTTTATGGGACGCTTACGCAACGCGAATCCGCCCTTCTTTTTACATATCCAAAAAGATGCGGTTTTTTTGAACCCCCTAAAAAGCATCGACGAAACTAAATGTTGGAAACATATACAAGCACAATACGATACGCTGATTAACTTTGCTAATGCCAGCAAAATGATTGCTCAAACGTTTGGTGAGCAAATTGTCATGGATGGTCTGATGAAGGGCATTGCAGCGGTGAATACGACGCTAAGTAATTTTTTAGAGTGTCCGATTTTAACGGCAAAGGCCAACCTTGTTGTCGCCAATAAAGCGGGCATACTGGCTTGTTGCTATCGAACAGATACTTTTTATATTTATCAGCATTACGATAAATTAGCGGCACGTTTGAAAGCATTACTGCCATCCTTAGTCGTTGATAAGCATTGCTGTAATGACAAATCAGACTCCTCATTAGATGATTTAATGAAAAGCGTTGAGGCAGCGCAGGAAGCCTCAAAAAAACAAGCGATTAAAGTCGTTTGCCAACGAATCGAATTGGATCGCAAAGTCGATAAAAAATCCCTGCTAGAGTATGGTTATGAAAAGCTAAACGAACTTAAAGAGAACGGACAAGCAGCTAATCCTTTTAACCGTGACACCCAACTCGAAGCATATCGGCAATATACTCCTGCGGTGACTTTGTGTACTCACTTGGAAGATATTAATGATGTGCAACGCGCTTTGGATTGTGATGACACTTACAAAGTGATTGAATTATCAAACTCCTATCGAAATGATATTTTTAAGAATGAAATTCGTACCATATTAANNAACTACCAACATTGAAAAATATTATCCTGCAAAAACCGAGACTGGGTATTTCTTTGCAAAAGGGAAATAACCACGTCAACGTAAATCCGAGTAAGGCAATGAATTTGCTGGTGCAAATGGCAGACGTTGATGACTTCAATGCCAAGAAATCAACGAAACGCTATTTGATGCTAAAAGGGTTGCACTGGAAGGGTTATATATTTTGTCATGCAAAACGGACGCCGTGCTACGAAGATACGAAGCCTTTAGAAGAAAAGCTTGTTGAAGAATCGTTGGAAGCTGAATTTGCCTAGCAGAGTATAAGTAAAGCCCTATCGAAAGGTAGGGCTTATTCATGTGTTGCACAGTGCCATTATTTTGCATCGCCACGGCGGTTAAATATTATAAATATTTTTATCTAAGATATCAGAATAAACCATCATAAAAATTTTTATAAAATTTAACATTTAAGGGAAAAAACTCAGAGGGGGGAAAATAGGAACAACGACAAAAAAAATCATCGGGTAAAGGACTTCCTTGCTGCAAGCTAAAAAACGAGGGGGGAGTTTTGCTAAAAGAATACTATTTTGGGGGAATACCCCACGCTACTGGTTGGGGGCAAGTGTCTGTCAACGTCGGCATGGGTCA
>DDBM01000260.1 GCA_002333125.1 Moraxellaceae bacterium UBA2032
ACACAACCCGATCCTTTTTATGAGCATGGTTTAGTGGTTAAGATGCGGGCTTATATTTTAACTAAAGCCGACGAAGCCGTTAGTGCTGAAGACGTAGCTCAATTTTTTAATATGAGCGTGCGCACCTTACGCCGCCGTTTGGCCGATATAGGCATGAGCTTTAATGGGATTCGTTTAGAAGTACGAATGCAAGCCGCGATGCGTTATTTAAAAACATCTCATTTAAGTATCGAACGTATTGCCAATGTAGTTGGTTATAGCGACCAAGCCAGCTTTACCCGAGCTTTTCAAAAATGGGCAGGTAGCACGCCCGACGTTGTACGGCGCAAACATCGTCTACAAAATCAAAACCAACACAGCACCATTATTCAAACCAAACCCTAAAAATAAAGATTTTTTAAACAAGACTTTGGAGAAAACAAGCTAAAAGGAGTATCATTTGGCAGGTTAAAACTAGCCAATATTTACGCACAAATAACACGGGATGACTTACTCCATGAAAGGTCGCGTTACTTCTTTTTATCAAAAAACACTGTGTGCGTTGACACTCAGTTTAATCAGCAGCATAAGTGCCGCACAAAGCTTTTGTGTGTTTGATGTTTTAGGTATGCAAGGGCCGTTTTATAACACCATGCGCGAATATGCCACACAAGCACGCAAATGGAATGTAGAACTCGAACTCAAAGCCTATACCGACGAAGAACAAGCCGTGACTGACTTTAATGACGGCAAATGTGACATTGCCTCGATTACAGGCATTCGTGCGCGTGAGTTTAATTTATTTACCAGCAGCATTGAGGCCATTGGTGGTCTTAAAAATGATGTTCAAATGAAAAGTGTCATCGAAACCATTTCACGCCCCGAAGCTAGTAAGTTTATGGTGCAAGACAACTTTGAAGTCGTGGGTGTATTGCCTATTGGTGGCGCGTATTTATTTTTAAATGACCGCAGCATTAACTCGGTAGAAAAAATTAAAGGCAAAAAAATTGCCGTTTTAGCCCATGATATTGTGCAATTACGCATGGCCGAAAGGCTCGGATTTCAACCTTTGGCCGCCGATATTAATGACTTTGCCTCTAAATTTAACTCAGGTGAAGCCGAACTTATTGCCGCACCTGCGATTGCTTATATGCCCTTAGAACTTTTTAAAGGTGTAGCTAACAAAGGTTTAGTGTTAAATATGCCTATTAGCCAATTAAGCCTACAAGTGATTACCCATTTTCATAAATTTTCGGGTGAGTTTGGTCAACAATCACGCAGTTATTTTGCTGGTTTGTTTGATACCCTACAAAAGCCTATCAACGCTGCCGAGCAAGAAATTTTATACTTTTTTCCTGCACCNNCAGCGAATGCAGTGACAACAAGGAATAACTTCATGAAAAAACTAATACTTTGTACTGCACTAGCCATTACGTTAACGCAAGGTGCTTACGCGGCTGACCCATTAAGCTCCAAAAAAACGCAACGCTTTTTAAAAGACTTTTACGAAGCGATGCAAGACCATGACGACAAAAAACTTGATACAATGATTGCTGATGATGCGTCGATCAACATCTATTTAATTAAAATGGCGCAAAATTTTAGCCTTAGTAAAAGCCAGTATTTACAACAAGTTAAATCGGCTTGGCATTTTGGCAGCCATGAAAAATACAAACTTAAAAACCTAAAATACACCTTAACCCAAGCAGGACTATCGGCTAACTTAACACTAAATATGGACGAAAGCCGTACTATTTTGGATGAAGACTTAACTCAAGCACACGAAATGAGTGTCGATTTAATACTGGTTGATGACCAAGTAAAAATTTCGAGCTTAAAAACCAAAACGACTTTTTAATATGACACAAGCTAACTTATTACCACACATCGAACTAAATCCTCAAAGCCCTGCTACTGCCACTGTCATTTGGCTGCATGGTTTAGGGGCAAATGGGGATGATTTTGTACCGATTGTGCCAGAGTTAAATTTGCCATCTCATTTAGCGGTACGGTTTATTTTTCCTCATGCACCTGCTATACCCGTGACCATTAACGCTGGCTATGTGATGCCTGCATGGTATGACATAACCGCGATGACACTAGATCGCCAATTAGACGAAAAACAACTATTGGCTTCTAGTGCGGCTATTAGCGCGTTTATTGATAACGAAATAGCGCGCGGCATAAACAGCCAACGCATTATTGTGGCGGGGTTTTCTCAGGGTGGCGCAGTCGCTTATCAAACAGCCTTAACTTACCCTCAGCCCTTAGGCGGCTTAATGGCGTTATCGAGCTATTTTGCCACCCACAAAAGCATCAATATTCATACCGCTAATCAACAGCTTCCTATTGCTATTTTTCATGGTGTTTATGACAGCGTGGTTAATGAAACCTTAGGCAGTCAAGCCCTACAGCTTTTACGTCAACAAGGCTATGCACCTGTTTATAAAAGCTATTTAATGGATCATGCAGTGTGTGCAGAAGAAATCAACGATATTTCGATGTGGATACAAGAGCGGTTAAAATAANNGCTATTAATGCCGTGACGGCAGTTTCTACCCGTAAAATACGCTCACCTAGCTCAACAGGCACAAATCCTTGTTGGGCTAACAAATCAACTTCATAAGGTATAAAGCCACCCTCACAACCAATCGCTAAGGTAACGGCTTGTTGTACATCACGCGGACAGTGTTGTTCGGCAATCGGATGCGCCACCAAACGCAAACTATTGGCACTTAACTCAGGCAATCTATCTTCTACAAAAGGCTTAAAGCGTTTTTCTAGTATCACTTGTGGCAACACCGTGTCTTTGCCTTGCTCTAAGCCTAAAATCAATTCGTCTTCAATGGCTTGAGGCTGCAAAAAAGGGCTATCCCAAAAGCTTTTCTCTACCCTATAGCTATTCATTAATACGAGCCGCTCTACTCCCATCGTGGCCACTGTTTGTAAAATCCGTTTTAGCATTTTAGGACGAGGCAAGGCCAATACTAAAGTTAAAGGTAGCTTTACAGGCGGAGCTTGTGTGAGTTGAAAATGTAGCTGTAATGATTGTTTGTCTAAGTGAGTAATTTCGCCCTCACCCATTAAACCGTTAATCATGCCTACGCGCAGTTTTTGGCCAACTTGTGCTTGATGCACCGCTAACACGTGATGTAAACGCCTCCCCGTTAAATGGGCTATGTTGGGTTGAGGGCAATCTTGGGGGGTGAGCAACAGTAGGTTCATAAGCTACATAGACTTCGAGGGAGTTATAAAAATTGGCACATAAACCCATAAAAACAATAAAAATGCGCTCATCCACAAAACACCTGCAATCGTTACCATTAATACATAATGACTGCTAAAAGCCCACGCGCCAAATACTCTACATATTGCGGCAAGATTGAGCAAAATAAATCCCAAATGTGTTGCTTTAACTGTTTGTAAGACTCGGCCACTATGCCCTAAAGACACGCGTGACATCATACCCAGTGTCATCATGCCAATACAGCCTATGGTTAAGGCATGAATCCCGCTACTGCCCATGTGTGTAGCAAGTGGCAGATTTTGCCATCCCAATAAAGCTAACCCTAGTGCTAACCACAACATACCCACATGTAGCACCCACAACAAAGGCACCTGCCACACTTTAGGCCGATACCATTTAATGGTTCGACTAAATAAGGTTACGGCAGCTAACCATAAAAAGACTGTTGTTAGCCAATGCGTAGTAGTCACATAAAATACCCCTGCAACGGCTACCGCAATCGCACACCATAAATCATGTTTTTCATCACGCAACAAAGGTGTAGTTAACCCTAAACCACGCTCAGTAAAAAACGGCACAACTCGACACGCCATAATGACCATTATCGTCATAATAATAAACAACACGGCATGAAATGTTTGTTGAATTAAAACCGCTTGATTAGTAAATAAAGCAAAGTGCATTAACAGATGGTCAAGCATCATGAGTATTAACAAAATAGGAAAAATATAATTACGCTTTTGCTTAATGGCTAAAATAGGTCGCGCCACAAAATAAGCCAATAAAGGTAAAAAAATCAAATCACATATAATAGCAATCCATTGTAATAGAGCCACATCAAACCATATTAATAGTCGCGCCAACAACCAACATAAGCCTAATACCATCAATGGCTTACCAATAGCGGTATGTTGGCCTGTCCAGTTTTTGGCGGCGGTAAGTAAAAAACCCGCAACAACTGCCGTTGTATAACCAAATAACATTTCGTGACCATGCCAATGAACACCATAATGCTTGATAGACAATAGCGATGGCCAACCATTAAGCGCAGTCAGCCATAATAAAACCATGATAACGGCAGCTAGTCCTGCTAATAAAAAAAACAGTCTAAAACCAAAGCTAAATAATATTTGCCAAAATCCATTTTGATTTGAGGGTGATTCTTGCAAAGGGAGTAATGCCATAATTCATCCAAACCATAAAATAACGAGCCACATATTGCGTGTGATTCGCCTGCTTTATTTAAGGATTATGACTAAAAAGCATAACCCCATCGTCGCCAAGGCTACGCTTAACTGATAACAAAAACTATCGGTCATTAGGACGACATACACTAGACGTTTGGAGGGGTGCAAAGCATAGGCTTATAAATATCCCTCAAAAAATACTTGATAAAATGCCGTCTTACATAGTATATACTTAAGGTATATAGCACATCTACAAGGGGTTGATGATGATAACCAGCATTTTTATGAATAATCGTACTCAAGCGGTACGTTTGCCTAGTCTTTATCGTTTTTCGGAACAAACTCAAAAAGTGTTTGTGCGTATTGTTGGTGTAGAGCGTGTGCTTAGCCCTACTGATAAAATTTGGGATAGTTTTTTTTATAGTCCTACACTAAAGGTATCTGATGATTTTGAACGTGGCGAGCAGATTGACAGCCAAAGAGAGTCTTTTTGAATGTTAAAATACATGCTAGACACCAATATTGCTATTTATGTGATTAAGCATAAACCGCCTCATGTACGCGACCAATTTAATGCACGAGCAACGCAACTTTGTGTAAGTAGTATTACCGTTGCCGAATTGGTGTATGGCGCAGAAAACAGCCAATATCCCGCTAAAAATCTTCAAGTCGTTGAGGATTTTTTGTCTCGCCTGCAAGTGTTAGATTATGGTACAGAAGCAGCCGCTCAATATGGCAACATTAAAGCAGGCTTAAAAAAAACGGGGCAACTAATCAGTGAAAATGATTTACATATTGCAGCTCATGCCAGAAGTAAAGGCTTGATATTAGTGACTAATAATACCAAAGAGTTTGAGCGTGTACCTGCTTTGCAGTTAGAAAACTGGGTGCCTTAAAAAATCAATCGCATAGACTCAATGCAACGATAAATAAGCCACATTAAAACGTATCGCCAACTGTAGTAACCGTTTATCTAATGTCCAAATTTGAGCATTAGGTGTAATTAACGTTGATGCTAATAATGACATATCCACCAAACCACAACCTAAGCCATATAATTTATGGCTTTCAACAAAGTCCATAACTTCGGTTAAATTTGCTTGCTGACAATGGCTCAATAACCCAATATCGTTAAGCGTTTGCTGTCTTGGTGCAGGTGGCGTACCACAAGCCAATTCTGCAATAACCATTGGATGTGTGATAGCGGCATCCATCGTCATTAGTTGAATTAACGCTGTATTACCATGTTTAAAATAATCAACCCATACCGAGGTATCAATTAAGATATTCATATCGTTTGGCTATCGCTTTGACGACGTGGAATATCTAATATATCAGGCGTTGCACCTGACAATGTCGCTAAGCGTTTTGCTGCTTGAACTCTAATAAAGGTTTTAATGGCTTCTTTAAATAAATCCGATTTTTCCATATTAGCATCCGCCAAAGCTAAGGCTTGCTGATACAAAGTGTCATCTATAGTTACTGTAGTACGCATAATTACCTCACCAATAAAAATATCACAAAATAACATCTACCAATGACTTAACGGCTTCGTGTTTATCTCGCTGTTCGTTAATATCTATTATTTTTTGTTTTAGCCTCACAAAATATATTGCCTCACCAAAAGGAATCATCAACGGTTTAAGGCCATAAATAACCCAGCTTTGGCCTATCAAAAAAGCGGTTACGCCCAATAGAATATCGCATAAAATCACACTACCAAACCACGACCCAACAACAAAAA
>DDBM01000181.1:0-6042 GCA_002333125.1 Moraxellaceae bacterium UBA2032
CAGATTTATGAATACTCCCAAGGCGAACTTGCTTATAAACCTGTGGTTAATACTTTTGTTCATGAGGATAAAGAAATTTGGTTGGCTGAATTTACTTCTCGTGATTGTTATCCTGATGAAAAGTTATATTCTGGTGAAGTACCATCGTCTTTTGATACTATTGTTGGCACACCCAATCACCCATTCTGGGTAGTAGGGGAGATAAACTATTATGAGGATATGGCACTTAATTTTTACCCTAAACCATATTGGGCGCGGTTAGACCAGCTACAACCCTATACTGTTGTTTTACGTGCGGATGGTTTTTTAGCTAGAGTACGTGCTGTACAGCCTATTTTTGTTATGGAAAATCCTGACCTAGGTTTTTTACACGGTTATCCTTTGGGCGATTGGTGGGATTATGATACCTATGATGATAGCCCTTATATAGATTTATCAAGCAATCCTGTTATTTCTGAGGAAAAAGTTAATAATGCTCAGATGTATGATGACTCATGCGATTGGCGTTATCCTATTAAAACTCGTAAAGTCTATAATTTTGAAGTCGCGGATTATCATACCTATTTTGTAGGAGAGGGCGGCATTTGGGTACATAATAATAGCTTGATTTAACGTGTGATGAGGTGAGTATAATGACTGAACGCATAACCATAGATGTTAATAAACGCTTTGGCCAGCCTTGTATTCGAGGCTTACGCATTACGGTGAGTGATGTTTTGCAATGGTTAGCAGAAGGGCAAACCATACAAGATATCATTGAGGACTTTCCCGAATTAAACGAGGTTGATATTAAAGCCTGTTTAGCATTTGCCGCTAGTCGTCAACGTCATACGCGTGTGGTATTAGCCCAATGAAACTGCTGCTTGATGAAAATTTATCTAAACGCTTAGTGCCTTTTTTACAGGCAGATTATCCTCAAACATCGCAAGTCACCTTGTTGGGGCTAGAGCAAGCCAGTGACCGTGAAATATGGCACTATGCTAAAGAAAATGATTATGTGATTGTGACCAAAGATAGTGACTATCAAGATTTAAGTGAATTATATGGCAAGCCTCCACAAGTCATCTTATTAACTCTAGGTAATAGCGATAAAGCAAGGTTGCTTAAAGTGTTAATTGAACGTAAAGACGATATTAATTCTTTGTTGTTAAATTCTGATGTTGGATGTATTGAAATAGGTTAAAGCACAATAAAACCCTTGCCTATTATATAAAGCCTGTTATCCTCCGCGCCCAAGAGAGTCGGCTGGACGGTCGCTGCCTGTGCAAACAGGGGGAGGAAAGTCTGGGCTTCATAGGGCAAAGTGCTAGGTAACGCCTAGGCGGCGTGAGCCGACGGAAAGTGCAACAGAGAGCTGAACCGCCGATGTTTGGTGTTTACACCAAGCAGGTAAGGGTGAAAAGGTGCGGTAAGAGCGCACCGCGCAACTGGCAACAGGAGCGGCAGGGTAAACCCCACTTGAAGCAAGACCAAATAGGCACTCATTGACGCGGCCCGCGTTGAGTGCGGGTAGGTTGCTTGAGCGTATAGGTGACTATACGCCTAGAGGAATGACTGTTCTCGACAAAACCCAGCTTATAGGCCGACTCTCTTACTTTTATGCCTTACACGCCTATCACTTGTTTGCTTGTATTTTAATCGTTTTATGCTCATAAAATGTATGTATTCAGTGAAATACCTAAGTCCTGACTTTAATACTGACGCAATACGTTAATTGTGGCGCAAATTGGTCATTTTGTTGTCATATTTGCTTGTTGTCTCTTGACGCTAGTTAAAAATCTCCTCTATAGTCTCTCCTTTACACAATGTAAAAACGCGCTGTTTTTCCCTTCTTTTTTGTTAAAAATCCACAGTTTGAAGCTTATGAATAATCCCTTTGTGCATCTGTCGGTGTTATTGCATGAAACAGTCAACGCCATTCTGAGCGACACAAATGGAGTCTATGTTGATGCGACCTTTGGTCGTGGTGGCCACAGTCGTCAGTTATTAGCACAATTAGCCCAAAATGCCCGTGTGATTGCCTTTGATAAAGACCCACAAGCGATTGCGGTTGGTCAGCAACTCATGAGTGAAGACCCACGCTTTTCTATTATTCATGGTAGTTTTACCGAATTGGAGTCTGCTTTAGTCCAAGCGAATCTATGGCAACACGTTGACGGTATTATGGCTGACTTAGGCGTGTCTTCACCGCAATTAGATGATGCTAGTCGAGGCTTTAGCTTTATGAATGATGGCCCGCTCGATATGCGTATGAACCCAGAACAAGGGCTAAGTGCGGCAGAGTGGTTGTTGCAGGTATCCGAAACCGAATTGGCTGATGCCTTGTATCAGTATGGNNGTGATTAGTTTTCACTCTTTAGAAGATAGAATGGTTAAGCAGTATTTTCAAAAAGAAGCACGAGGCGATGATTTGCCGCGTGACTTTCCTATTAGAGCAAATGAATTAAATCCGCGACTAAAAATCGTAGGTAAAGCGGCAGCGAGTGATGAAGAGGTGGCATTAAATCCACGTTCGCGTAGCGCGCATTTGCGTATTGCTCAAAAACTCCCTATGCAGGTTAAAGGTTAGGTTATGTGGCTCAAGGTTTTTATAAGCAGTTTTAAACCCAATTTTGATGCGCTGATTGCCGTAGGGGTTGTAGTGGCTTTAGTTGGTTCGGGCTTGGCCGTGGCTTTGTCGGTGCATCATTGGCGCGAGGCTTTGCAAGAGTTACAAACCTTAAAACAAGAGAACAAAGCCTTAGATGTAGAGTGGGGACAGCTTTTGTTAGAGCAAAATTCATGGGGTGGTTATGCGCGTATTGAGCAACTCGCCCAACAACAAAAAATGCAAGAAGCTCCTTTGCAAAGCGTGGTGATGGTGCAGCCATGAGTTTTAAATTTTCGTTTACAGAGTCGAGTGACTATAAAGAGCGTTATTGGGTTTTACAGGCAATAGTCGTTTTAATTTTTATCGGCCTAGCCGCTAGAGCTTTTTATTTGCAAATTTTGGATAAAGAATTTTTGCGAAAACAAGGTGATGCCCGTATGGTGCGTAGCGAGGTTATTAATGCACACCGTGGCATGATTATGGACAGAAATGGTGTGCCATTAGCGGTTAGTACGCCTGTTACTTCTATTTGGATTAATCCTAAAGAAATATTTGAATTAGCGCATCCTCCTCAAGAAGAAAACCCAAAAAAGCAAAAGCAGCCTGTTTTTTTAGATTACAACGCCATTGCAAGTGCCATTGGTATAGAGCCTAATGAATTACGCTCTAAGGTAGAGGCTAATCCTAAAAAAGAATTTATGTATTTAAAACGTCATTTAGCACCCGATGTGGCTAAAGTGATTTTAGAAAGAGAGTTTCCTGCGGTGTATGGCATTAACGAATATCATCGTTATTATCCTCAAGGTGAAGCAACTGCTCATGTGATTGGTTTTACCGATTTAGACGATAAAGGCCGAGAGGGTGTGGAGTTGGCCTTTGATAAATCACTGACAGGCATATCAGGCTTGCAACGTGTGATTAAAGACCGTAAAGGTCGTAAAGTAAAAGATGTGATGCAATTACGTCCCGCAAAAGCAGGGCAAGATATTTATTTAAGTTTTGATGCGCGTGTGCAATATATTGCACATCGAGAATTGGCTAAAGCTGTACAAGAGCATGAGGCAGAGGCCGCCTATTTGGTGGCGATAGACGTAAAAACGGGTGAAATTTTAGCGATGGTGAATCAACCTGCTTATAACCCGAATAATCGTAGTAAATTAGTGCCAGACCAACTGCGTAATCGCTCTATTACGGATATGTTTGAACCCGGTTCAACCATGAAAGTCTTTACCGTCATGGCTGCTTTAGAAAGTGGTAAATACACCACCTCAAGTTTGTTTAACACCAATCCGGGGCGTTTTCAGGTGTATAACAAAACGGTTACCGACCATAATAATTACGGCATTATTAATTTAGAAACCTTAATTGTGAAGTCGAGTAATGTTGCCTCGGCACAAATTGCAGGCTCTTTACCCAAAGAAACCTTACCCATGATTCATCGCCGTTTTGGTTTTGGCTCAGTGACCGAAAGTGGCTTTCCAGGTGAAAGTCGTGGCATATTACAGCCGCCACAGCGTTGGAATCCTGTTGAAGTGGCAACCATGTCTTATGGTTATGGCGTATCAGTCACGGCCTTACAATTGGCACGAGCCTATGCAGCCATTGCTAATCATGGCGTGTCTCATCCTATTTCACTCACCAAACTCACGCAAGCTCCCCAAAGTACCGCGTTAATTAGCGATAAAATTGTGTCGCAGTTATTTCCTATGATGGAGTCGGTGGTGTCGTCAGACGGTACAGCGATTAAAGCCGCGATTCCGGGCTATCGTGTTGCAGGAAAAACAGGGACTGCACATAAAGCAAAAGCAGGGAGCTATGCCAAAGACGAATATATGTCTTTGTTTGCAGGTTTTGCACCTGTTAGCGACCCGCGTGTGGTGATGGTCGTGGTGATGGATGGTGCTAAAAAGGGCGGCTATTATGGTGGTACGGTCTCTGCGCCAGTGTTTTCACGGGTAATGGCCGAAACCTTACGCCTGATGAATATTCCACTTGATAAGTCATTAGATGCACCTGTTAAAGCCAAAGCAAAAACAACAATTATTACACCGCCTTTAGTGACTCAGCCCAAAGGACACGCCTAATGACTACCTTAGCTGATATTTGGCCTAGTATTGAAGCTGATTATGCGGGCTTAAACATTGCGGGTTTAAGTGCCAATAGTCGTCAAGTACAGCAAGGTGATGTTTTTATTGCCTTGCATGGTCAGCACCACGATGCACGAAAATTTATTACTCAAGCGATTGCCTTGGGTGCTGTTGCTGTGTTGTGTCAAGGCGAAGGGCAAACTGTGACAGAGCAATCTATTCCAATTATTTATATTGCCGATTTGCCACAGCAATTAGGGGCTATTGCGGCGCGTTTTTATCATCATCCTAGCCAAAAAATGGATGTTGTTGCGATTACAGGCACTAATGGTAAAACCAGTTGCGCCCAATTATTGGCTCATGCAGCGCATTATTTAGGGCTTAAAACGGCGGTATTAGGCACATTAGGTAATGGTTTAGTGGGAGATATTAGTCCTTCAACCCATACCACCTTAGATGCCTTACAATTACAACAAAAATTGGCACAGTTTCAGCAAGCAGGTGCAAGTCTTGTGGCCTTAGAAGCGAGTTCTCATGGTCTTGAGCAAGGTCGTTTGTTGGCCACAAAAATAGATACCGCTATTTTTACCAATCTAAGCCGTGACCATTTAGATTATCACGGCACAATGGCCGACTATCAGCAAGCAAAAGCATTGCTGTTTAAGTGGCCTACACTCAAAACGGCAATTTTAAATGCCGATGATACCGTGAGTGTGGACTTTCAACAGCATTTAGCTGCACATGTTAAGTGTTGGACATATAGCCAACAGCCTGAGTCCGATGCCGACTTTGTGGCCTTACATATTGAGCCATCGTTACAAGGTTTATTAATTGCCGTTAAAACACCTTTTGGCGTGGTGCAATTAAAAAGTCCGTTATTAGGGCGTTTTAATGTCAGTAATTTATTGGCAGTGTTAGCTGCTTTGCTTGGCATGAAGTTGAGTTTGGCCGATGCTTTACGTGCCTTAGAGCAGACTGAGCCTGTTAAAGGGCGAATGCAATGTATTAGTCATGCCAAGTTAATGGCAGTCGTGGATTATGCCCATACACCCGATGCCTTAGAAAAAGCACTAACGAGTCTGCGTGAGCATACTCAAGGCCAATTATGGTGTGTGTTTGGTTGTGGTGGTGATAGAGACAAAGGCAAACGCGCCATGATGGGGGCTATTGCGAGTCGTTTGGCCGATAAGGTGGTGATTACCGCAGATAATCCACGTACCGAAGCGGTAGGCCAAATTTTGGATGAGATTGTGACAGGAATTCGCGGCAATAATACCAACTATGTGGTGATGGCAGACCGTAAGCAAGCAATTCATTACGCCTTGAGTCAAGCCAAAGAAGGCGATTTAGTATTAATTGCAGGCA
>DDBM01000181.1:6061-16729 GCA_002333125.1 Moraxellaceae bacterium UBA2032
TTTGATGCCAATAGTTTTGTGGCCAAAGCGCAAGCACAAGGCGCAAGTGCCGCTATAGTAAGTCAATATCAAGCCGATTGCTCAATAGCACAAATTGTTGTTGCCAATACACATACTGCGTTGGGGCAATTGGCTAAAGCGTGGCGTGAGCAGTTTGATTTAGTGCGTGTGGCAATGACAGGCAGTAGTGGTAAAACCACTGTTAAAGAATTAGCGGCCAGCATTTTTAGGCAAGCAGGCGACACCTTAGCCACCTTAGGCAACAAAAATAACGATATTGGTGTGCCGCTTACCTTGTTACGTTTAAACAAAACACATCAGTACGGTGTGTTTGAATTGGGCGCAAATCATCAAGGCGAAATTGCCTATACCACAGCTTTAGTACAGCCTCATGCCGCATTAATTAATAATATTGGTACGGCACATTTAGAAGGTTTTGGTGGGCGTGACGGCATCGCCAAAGCCAAAGGTGAAATTTTTAGTGGTTTAGTTACGGGCGGTGTTGCCATTATCAACGCAGATGATGAATTTGCCGAGTATCACAAAACATTATGTGCTGACTATAAAATACTTACTTTTTCTGTTTGTAAACCAGCCGATATCTATGCAACAGACAGTAAACGGGGTGCGGGTGGTGCATATCAATTTAATTTGCATATTGCCCAACAAATAACACCTATTCAATTGGGTTTAATAGGGCAACATAACGTCGCCAATGCCTTAGCAGCAGCCAGTTTGGCTTTTGCTTGTGGTTTAAGTCTTGCTCAAATTAAAGTGGGTTTAGAAACGGCGCAAGCGGCAGCAGGGCGGATGGTGCTGCATCGTGGTACACATATTACCGTGATTGATGATACCTATAATGCCAATCCTAATTCGGTAAAAGCAGCAATTGATGAATTGGCTTTATGTTCAGGACGACGCGTGGTGGTTTTAGGTGCAATGGGTGAATTGGGCGCAGATGCGGCCAGTTTACATCAAGAAGTCGGCGCGTATGCCCAAGCCAAACAACTCGATGCTTTATATTGTGTCGGCTTATTTAGCGAGGCCACCGCCGCAGGTTTTGGCACACAAGCAAAGGTATTTACAACGCAGGCTTTGTTAACCGAAGCACTGCAAGCAGAGTTAAACAAGGATGTCACACTTTTGGTTAAAGGTTCGCGCAGCGCACAAATGGAAAAAGTCGTGCAAGCGTTTATTGAATCCGTATCCACGGTATAAGGAGTTGTTGCCATGTTACTGTGGTTAGCCGATTATTTAGCTCAATTCTACAAGGGCTTTCATGTTTTTAATTACCTAACCTTACGCGCCATGTTAAGCGTGTTAACGGCGTTGGCAATTGCTGTATGGTTTGGCCCTACGGTGATTGAATATTTACGTTCGCTCAAATATGGTCAGCCGATTCGCACCGATGGCCCACAAACGCACCAAGTCAAATCAGGCACACCTACGATGGGTGGTGTGTTGATTTTAGTGGCGATTGGTGTAAGCACCTTGTTATGGTCAAATTTGGCCAATCCTTATGTGTGGATTGTTTTAGGGGTAATGGTTGTTTTTGGGGCGGTAGGTTGGGTCGATGATTTTAGAAAAATTGTTAAAAAAGACCCCGAAGGTTTGCCTGCGCGTTGGAAGTATTTATGGCAATCGGTGGGCGGTTTAGCTGCTGCCGTGACCTTGTACTTTTTGGCTCAAACACCAGCCGAAACCACCTTGATTTTTCCGTTTTTTAAAGATTTAGTGTTGCCTCTAGGTGTGTTTTACATTTTGTTGACTTATTTAGTGATTGTAGGCACCAGTAATGCGGTTAATTTAACTGACGGTTTAGATGGTTTGGCGATTATGCCTACCGTGATGGTGGCAGGCGCATTGGCTATTTTTGCGTATTTAACAGGTAATATTAAATTTGCCGAATACTTACATATTCCTTATGTGGCAGGCTCGGGCGAATTAATTGTGATTTGTGGCTCTATCGTAGGTGCAGGTTTGGGCTTTTTATGGTTTAACGCCTATCCTGCCGAAGTGTTTATGGGCGACGTGGGTGCGTTGGCTTTAGGGGCAGTATTAGGTGTGATAGCCGTCATTGTACGTCAAGAAATTGTGTTGTTTATTATGGGTGGTGTATTTGTGATGGAAACCGTCTCGGTGATGTTACAAGTTGGCTCGTTTAAACTGCGCGGTAAACGGGTTTTTAGAATGGCACCGATTCATCATCATTACGAATTAAAAGGTTGGCCAGAAACCAAAGTCGTGATTCGATTTTGGATTATTAGTTTTATGTTGGTGTTATTAGGTTTAACAACCTTAAAACTTCGTTGAGGCGGTGGCTATGAGTGGTTTAATTCAGCGCGAAGGGTTACGTGTTGTTGTCGGTTTGGGTAAAACGGGTTTGTCTTGTGTGCGCTATTTACGCCAACTTGGTTATAAGGTGGCGGTGAATGATACGCGTACCAATCCGCCCAATTTGGCCGAATTACAGGCCGAGTTTGCTGATGTTGAAGTTAGTTTAGGGCAGCTAGATGAAGTATTGTTATTAAAAGCACACGAAATTATTGTCAGTCCGGGCATTTCGATTCAAGAACCTGCCTTGTTGTCGGCACACTTAAACGCAGGCATTAAAATTATTGGTGATATAGAGCTGTTTTGTCGTGCGGTAGATAAACCCATTGTCGCCATTACAGGTTCTAATGCTAAAAGCACCGTCACCACCTTAGTGGGCTTGATGGCACAAAATGCAGGTGTTAAGGTCGCTGTGGGCGGTAATTTAGGCACGCCTGTTTTAGAATTGCTTCAAGAAGATGCCGATTTATATGTATTAGAGTTGTCGAGTTTTCAATTAGAAACTACGCATAGCTTACGCGCTGCTGCTGCCACTGTGTTAAACATTAGCGAAGACCACATGGACAGATATGCNNATCGCATTTATCGCAATTGCCAATTTTATGTGACCAATCGTCAAGATATGCTTACCACGCCTTTATTGCCCGATAGCTTGCCTAATACCAGTTTTGGCTTAGATAAGCCCGATTTACGCAGTTTTGGCATTATTAAGGAGCAAGGCAAAAGCTATTTAGCCAAAGGCCAAACTAAGCTGCTTGATACGGCTGAGATGGCTCTGTTTGGTGAGCATAATATGGCTAATGCTTTGGCCGCTTTAGCCTTAGGTGAAGCCGTTAATTTGCCAATGGATGCTATGTTAGACACGCTAAAAACCTTTACAGGTTTAGCGCATCGTTGCCAATTAGTAGCGACCCAACAAGGCATTGCTTGGTATAACGACTCGAAAGGCACTAACGTAGGCGCAACTCTGGCAGCTATTAATGGTTTAGGCGCATCTATTAGCGGTAAAGTGATTTTAATTGCAGGAGGCGTAGGTAAAGGTCAAGACTTTAGCCCACTGTCTCCCGCCTTAGCGCAGTACGGTAAAGCGGTATTGTTGATGGGGGAAGATGCTCCCAAAATAGACCAAGCTTTACAGTTGAATATTTCTAAAAGCTATGTTTCCGACCTTAATCATGCAGTAAACACAGCACAGCAATTGGCACAACAAGGCGATGTGGTGTTGTTATCACCTGCGTGTGCCAGTTTTGATATGTTTAAGAATTATGAAGATAGAGGTAATCAGTTTGTAGCGAGTGTAAAACGCGCTATTTTTTAATCTCGTAGCCCTCACCCCAACCCTCTCTCACAGGAGAGGGGGCCTCTCTCCTGTGGGAGAGAGCTAGAGTGAGGGAAGAATAGCATAGTGTGCTCAAAATTTAGCCTAAATGGGTGGTTGGCTCAAACGTCAACAACTCATAGCTAATCAAGTTTTTTATTTACGTGTTTTTGTATTAGGTGAGTTTTAATGAAACTAAGCCTTAAAAAGCCTTCGTTTAGTATTCCGCATCATTGGTTAGTACCTAATTGGCGGCAAGAGTTTAGCGACCGACGTTTGTTAATGTTAGCGGTTGCCGTTTTAGCTTGTTTAGGGGTAACCATTGTAGGCTCTGCCTCGATGAGTATTGCCAGCTCCGACTTTAACGACCCGTTTTATTTTTTTCGTCGTCATTTAATTTATATGTTTATAGCGGTAACGGCTTCTGTTGTCGTGGCCAATATGCCGTTGTCGTTTTGGCGACGCTGGATGCCTGTGATTCTTATTTTTGCTGCGGTGTTATTGGTGTTGGTGTTAACGCCATTGGGTAAGCGAGTGAATGGTAGTGCGCGTTGGATTGGTTTTGGCCCCTTAACGATTCAACCGTCTGAAGTGGCAAAATTTGCCGTTGTTTTATATATGTCAGATTATTTAGTGCGCCGCCAAGATGCGGTACGCGCTAGTTTGTTTAACTTATGGCGTGCTGCTTTAGTGGTTGGTGGGGCAGTGGGTTTGCTCATGGGCGAGCCCGATTTTGGTGCAAGTTTAGTGTTATTGGTTGCCTTATTTGGCATGTTGTTTTTGGCAGGCGCACCCGCCAAAAACTTTTTAATTTTTTTGGTGGCGATGGTCAGTGGTATTGTGGGCTTGGCGTTTTCGGCTGAATATCGTGTTAAGCGTATTTTGTCTTTTTGGGATGCGTGGGATGATGCCTATGGCACGGACTATCAGTTGTCTCAAAGCTTAATTGCCTTTGGTCGTGGAGACTGGTTTGGTGTAGGTTTAGGGCATAGTGTACAAAAACTGTTTTATTTGCCCGAAGCCCATACCGATTTTGTGTTTGCTATTTATGCCGAAGAGCTTGGCGTTATTGGTGTTTTTGTTTTGTTATCGGCCTTTTATTTATTTATTAATACAGGCGTGCGTATTGCACGTAAAGCGATGTTGATGGGTAAGTTAGAAGATGCTTATTTGGCTTATGGCATGGTTTTTTTATTGTTGATGCAGATTGTGATTAATATTGCTGTTTGTACTGGCTTGTTTCCTACTAAAGGTTTAACACTGCCTTTTATTAGTTATGGGGGAAGTAGTTTAGTCATGGTGTTTATTATGTTTGGCTTGTTGCTACGAATAGATGCAGAAGCAACACAAACCGCTGTCATTAACAAAAGGGACGAAGCATGAGTGTAAAGTCAGTCGTGGTAATGGCAGGNNAAAAATGGTATCGAAGCCGATATTGTGCCTAATAATGGTTTTGATATCAGTTACCTAGAGGTACAAGGGGTACGTGGTCAAGGTATTGCCCGTTTATTACTCGCCCCCTTTAAAATCCTGTTGGCGGTATTTGCGGCAATGCGTGTGTTACGCGCAGTTAAAGCCGATTGTGTTATTGGTTTAGGTGGCTACGTCACAGGGCCGGGCGGTGTGGCCGCTCGTCTCTTGGGCAAACCGTTAATTATTCACGAGCAAAATGCGGTGGCAGGATTTACCAATAAACAATTAGCCAAAATAGCCACTCAAGTATTACAAGCCTTTCCTGTGGCTTTTGCGCCTAGCCCTAAAGTAGCCACGACGGGTAATCCTGTGCGTCCTGTAATTGCTAATTTGGCTGTCCCCGAACAGCGTTATGGCCAACGACATGGCGCATTACAAGTGTTAATTTTAGGCGGAAGCCAAGGCGCAGTGGCGTTAAACGAATTAGTACCAGAGGCTTTGGCTATTTTGGGTAAAGAACAAGCGTTTATCATTCGTCATCAAACAGGTAAAAAACAAGCCGAAGCGACCCAAAATCGCTATAAAACACTCGGTATTGATGATGCCAATGTACAAGCTTTTATTACCGATATGGCCGAAGCCTATGCGTGGGCAGATTTAGTCATTTGTCGTTCGGGGGCTTTAACGGTGAGTGAGTTAGCCGCCGCAGGCGTGGCTTCGGTCTTAGTGCCGTATCCTTTTGCGGTTGACGACCATCAAACCGCTAATGGACGATATTTGAGTGATGAAGGTGCAGCCATTTTGTGTCAACAGGCAGGCATGAGTTCTGAAAACTTAGCGCAAACGCTAAAACCGTTATTATCTCGGCCAAAGTTGCTGCAAATGGCTACTATTGCCCGTAAACTTGCACAACCCAAAGCAACCGCAACCGTTGCCCAATTTTGTACCCGTCAAGAGTAGTTGCCATGATTAGCCCAAATGCGCGTAGCCGTTTAATCGAAATCCCCGAAATGCGTCGTATTCGTCGTATTCACTTTATTGGTATTGGCGGCGCGGGTATGTGTGGCATTGCCGAAGTGTTACTTAACCAAGGCTATCAAGTGGCAGGTTCGGACGCTAAAGCAGGTAAAACTACTGAGCGTTTACAGGCGTTAGGGGCAGAAGTATTTATTGGTCATGAGGCCAAAAACGTGGCTAATGCCCATGTGATTGTGGTTTCAACCGCGATTGATGACAGCAACCCCGAAATTGTAGCCGCCCGAGAAGCGCGTTTACCCATCGTGCGTCGTGCCGAAATGTTGGGTGAATTAATGCGTTATCGTCATGGTATTGCTATTGCAGGGACGCATGGTAAAACCACGACCACCAGTTTAGTCACCTCTATTTTAGCCGAAGGTGGTTTTGACCCTACCTTTGTGATTGGTGGTTTGTTAAACAGTGCAGGGACTAATGCCAAATTGGGTGGTAGCCGTTATTTAGTCGCCGAAGCTGACGAAAGCGATGCCTCATTTTTGCATTTGCAACCCATGGCAGCAGTAGTTACTAATATTGATGCCGACCATATGGACACCTATGGTGGTTCATTTGAAAAACTCAAAGATACCTTTATAGAGTTTTTGCACAATTTACCTTTTTATGGTTTAGCGGTGGTGTGTGGTGATGATGCCGTAGTGCGTGAGTTATTACCGCGTATTGCTCGCCCCACAATTACCTATGGTTTTGACGAAGCTAACGATGTACGTGCAGTGGATATTAAACAACAAGGCATGCAAACGCTGTTTACCGTGTTACGCCCTAATTTGCCGCCATTAGCCGTGACGCTTAACTTGCCGGGTTTACACAATGTTTTAAACTCTCTTGCCGCGATTGCTATAGCCACCGATGAAGGCGTAAGCGATGAGGCAATTATTAGCGCATTGGCAAGTTTTGAGGGGGTAGGGCGACGTTTTCAGCAGTATGGTAATTTTGCATGGCAAGACGGTGATGTGTGTTTGGTTGATGATTATGGTCATCACCCAAAAGAAGTCGAAGCCACCCTTAAAGCTGCGCGTCAAAGCTTTCCAGAGCGTCGTTTAGTGTTAATGTTTCAGCCGCATCGTTACACCCGTACCCGTGATTGTTTTGAAGATTTTGTGCAGGTGTTATCACAAGTCGATGTGTTGTTGTTATTAGATGTGTATTCAGCAGGTGAAAAACCCATTGCAGGCGCAGATAGTCGCACTTTAGCGCGTAGTATTCGTGCCAGAGGTTTAGTTGAGCCTATTTTTATTGAAAAAATGGAAGACTTAGCCACATTATTGCCTTCAGTTTTGCAAGCTAACGATGTGTTATTAACACAGGGTGCTGGCACTGTGGGTGCAATCGCCATTGAGTTGGCGCAAAATGCCTTATATTTAGGTTGAATATATGAAACAGCTCCTCCCTCTTAATTTAGGGGGAGGTTGGGAGGGGTTCTGTGTCATAACGATANNCTCACCCTAGCCCTCTCCTTAAAAAGGAGAGGGAATGCCCTGTTAATTTTAGAATCAAGAGTTTAGATTTTATGAGTCAGCAAGATTTTGGACGGGTTGCGGTATTATTTGGCGGAACCTCTGCCGAGCGTGAAATTTCGTTAATTAGTGGTCAGGCCGTGTTGTCGGCTTTACAAACAGCAGGGGTTAATGCTGAGGCATTTGACCCAGCCGAGCGTAATATTGCCGATATTAAAACCTATAACCGTGCCTTTATTGTATTGCATGGTCGTGGTGGCGAAGATGGCACGATGCAAGGGGCATTAGAATTACTCAATATTCCTTACACAGGCAGTGGCGTATTAGCCTCTGCCTTAGGTATGGATAAAACACGCACCAAAATGCTTTGGTTGGGTTGTGGCTTGCCTACACCATCGTATGCTCGTTTAACCAAAGACACAAATTTTGAGCAAGTGATTACTGATTTAGGCTTGCCGCTAATGGTTAAGCCAGCGCGTGAAGGCTCAAGTATTGGTATGCGTAAAGTTGAAGTAGCGCAAGACTTAGAGCCTGCATACGCTTTTGCCGCACAATATGACAGCGAAATCATTGCCGAGAAATGGGTCACTGGTAAAGAATACACCATTGTTATTTTGGGTGATAAAGCCTTGCCTGTGATTCGTTTGCAACCACATCAAAGTCACGGTTTTTATGATTTTGATGCCAAGTATAACGCCACCGATACACAATATTTGTGTCCTTGTGGCTTAGATGTTGATGATGAGCAGCGATTACAAGCCTTAGCTGTTAAAGCCTTTGAGATGGTTGGGGCTAAAGGTTGGGGGCGTATTGATGCCATGCAAGACCAAGAAGGCAACTTTTGGCTGCTTGAAGTTAATACGGTACCGGGTATGACTGACCATTCTTTAGTGCCTATGGCTGCACGTGCCGCAGGTTTAAGTTTTCAAGAATTAGTTGTTAATATTTTGTCGCAAACGTTGTAAGTTTTGACTATGTTTTGTTGATTCGTTTTAAAAAGGTAGAGTGAATGTCATCGTCTGCGCCAAATACCCAAACATTAGCCGTGTTAACGCCAAGGCAGCGTCAATGGCGCACCTTGTGGCGTGTATTAAGCTTTTTATGGCTACTTGCAGGCATGATTGTTTTTGCATGGGGTGCGTGGAGCTTATGGGTCGATTTGCAAAAAAAAGCCCCTTTGGCGGTGGTGCATATTGAAGGGGATATTAGTACCTTAGACCGTGAAGATTTAGCAAAACGTCTTAAAGCCGTGGTGCATGGTAGTTATTTTAGTACCGACCTTGTTGCTATCAGAGATGCGGTATTGTTGTCACCGTGGGTCGAAAGTTTATCGGTACAACGTCGCTGGCCAGATGGCATTCGGGTCATGATTGTTGAGAAAAAAGCCGTTGCTCGTTGGGGTGAGCAGAGTTTTTTAAGTGCTAAAGGCGAAATTTTTCAGCCCAAAGCAGGCGAAGAGCTTTCAGATTTACCCCTACTATTTGGGCCTAAAGGTAAAACCGAATATTTAATGGAGCAATATCGTAGTTTTAATGAACGCTTTCGTCCGTTAAACTTACGGGTTGTCGAATTACATTTAACTGAGCGACGTACTTGGTTTATTCATTTTGATAATGGTTTGCAGTTGGTGTTAGACCAAGCAGAAGTTAACGAAAAACTACAGCGGTTTTTATGGCTTTATCAACGTGAACTAAGTCCCTACATTGACCGTATAGAACGTATAGACTTACGTTATCGTTATGGTTTGGCCGTTAAATGGAAAGAAGGACAGGCTGTCGCAGTACAGTATAATCGCTTGGTAGCACCTGTTATTAAAAGCCCTATTTAAACAAAGCGAGATGCTTGCATCCGCCTAAGTACATTACAACACGGCAATAACCACATTTGTCTTAAAAAGGTTAGTCCAATGGTAGATACAGAAAAATTGATTGTTGCCTTAGATGTTGGAACCTCTAAAGTGGTCGCATTGATAGCGCAACTCACCAAAGAGCAGCAATTGGAAATTATTGGTGTGGGTAAAAGTGCTTGTACTGGCTTAAAAAAAGGTATGGTGGTTGATATCGAAGAAACCTCGCGCGCCATACAACAAGCCGTCAAAGAAGCCGAAAATATGGCACATTGTCAGGTGCATTCGGTGTTTATTGGTATTGCGGGTAACCATATTGTTAGCCGCAATTTAGAAGGCAGAGTACAAATTCGCAGTGGCGAAGTTAATCTGCAAGATATGCAAGCAGTATTAGAAAATGCTAAAACAGGTTCAATCTTACCCGAACAAAAAATACTGCATATTCTTCCTCAAGAATTTAATGTTGATAATCAATACGATATTCGCAATCCAATGGGCATGGCAGGGGTGCGTTTAGAAGGCCATTATCATCTGGTTACTTGTGGGCTAACACCGTTACAAAACCTCGAAAAGTGTATTCATGCCTGTGAATTAGGGGTAGATGAGGTTATTTTAGAACCCTATGCTGCCGCGAATGCCGTGTTAAGTGAAGATGAAAAAACCTTAGGTGTGTGTTTAATTGATATAGGCGCAGGCACAACCGATATTGCCGTGTACATACATGGTGCATTACGTTATACCGAAATTATTCCTGTGGGTGGCGACCATGTTACCAATGATATTGCCCATGTATTGCGTACGCCATTAGCCGATGCCGAACAACTCAAAATTAAACAAGGTTGTGCCCAATCTATTGCGGTGAAGCGCGAAGAATATGTACAGTTTCCTGCCACAAATGGCAAAGAGCTGCGTAAGTTAGAACGTCATGTGTTAGCCTCCATCATCGAAGCGCGTTATTCTGAACTGTTTGAATACATTAATGGTCAGCTCACCACATTAGGGGCTTTGGATTATTTAAGTGCAGGTTTTGTATTAACGGGTGGAGCAGCACGTATAGAAGGTGCAGAAGCCTTAGCTGATAGTATTTTTGGCAAAGATAAAACTCGTTTGGGTGCGCCAGCTATTTCCGCCGAGCTAGGTGGACAATTAGTACAAAGCTCGGTTTATGCGACGGGTGTAGGCTTATTGATGGCTGGCCGAGAAAAACATCTAAAAGAATTAGAAAAACAACCCGTACGTCGTAAAGGTATAGATACCGATGGCTTTTT
>DDBM01000037.1 GCA_002333125.1 Moraxellaceae bacterium UBA2032
TTTTGAGTTTTATCATGATGACTACCGTGAATTATTTGATTGTAAAGGCACTTTTTCGTTGGTTGAACAATCACATAATAGTATGCGTATTGATATTGATGCCGATTTATACCCGTACCCTGAACGTTTGGCAGGATTACCCAACTGGGTGGCCAAAAAAAGTATTCCTTTGATTGAAAAGTTAATTTTTTTAGATATTTTACGTCCCTCGTTAATGGCGTTGCCTGAAGCCTTGCAAGCGATTACGGCGATCAGTGAAGACACACATATTATCGGTCGGAGTTCGTGAAAATGAGCATAAATGCAACGATGTTATTTGACGGAAAGTGTGTATTTTGCAATGGTGCAGTCAATTTTGCCTTAGAAAAAGAAGTGAAACCTGCTTTGTATTTTGCCGCATTGCAATCTGACGCAGGCCAGTCTTTATTAGGTCAGTATGGTTTGCCTACCGATAATTTTCGGACGTTTGTAATAATCAATAACGGTAAAGCTTACACCCGTTTTGAGGCAGCAATTCAGTTGGGGTATTTGATAGGTGGGCGTTGGGCTAACTTGGCTCGTGTATTAGACGTCATTGTGCCAGATTTTATTGGCAATCCTGTGTACAGCCTACTATGGCCTTTACGGAAAATATTTGGTGCGAAGGAACAATGTATATTGCCATCACCGACATTACGTGCGCGTTTGTTGTCGGGTGGTGATGTTTTTTCGTGAGTCGATCAATCAAAGATTTTATAACATGAATAAAAAGACAGTGTTAATTACAGGTGGCAATGCAGGGATTGGTTTTGCAACCGCACGAGTATTAGCCAAAGAGGGAGCGCAGGTGTTATTGGCCTGTCGTAATCAAGACAAAGCCATTGCAGCCGCAAAATTCATTCGACAAGAAACACCGGATGCTTTTGTAGAAGTGCTGTCATTAGATTTATCTTCGTTAGCAGAGATTAAAAAATCAGCTGAGAGGATTAAAACGCTTTATCCTTCAATTGATGTGTTGATTAATAACGCAGGCGTATATTGTCCAACACAGCAATTCACTGTTGATGGTTATGAGCTTCAATTTGGTGTGAATTATTTGGGGCATTTCTTGCTGACCCATTTGTTATTGTCGAGTTTGAAGCATAGCGGACAGGCACGTATTATCAATGTTGCTTCTATTGGACATTGGATGGGGGGTATTCGGCCGAAAAACTTTAAAGGATGGAAAAAATATAATAGTTTTATGGCATACGGCCAATCAAAATTGGCGAATATCCTGTTTAGCCATGTCATGTCGCGTCGATTGGCGCAAGATGGCATTATCAGCAATGCGATACATCCGGGCGGTATAGATTCGGACTTATACCGCCAATTACCGAATTGGCTTTATGCGGTCTTTCGATTGTTTTTAATTGGCACGGAGAGGCCAGCACGTATGATTGCAGACATGGCACTTTCTGAGCGTTGGCAGTCAAAAACTGGAGAGTATGTCAGTGCACATATGCCTGATTGGCAATCAAAAGAAGCGAAAGATGCATTAGCGGCGGATTGTTTATATGCGCAGTCTGTAGCATTAGTACAAGACTATTTGTAAATTGAAGTTTTTATCGCGAGTGAGTTATGCCTAAAGTGATGATGGTAAAAGTGCTCATACTTGGGGTATTGATATCAGGGTGGCATCTCCCTGTATTGGCAGCCAATGATGATATTGAGGAGTTACAAGCGCCATTAACCAATGAATGGCGTTTGGTCAAAAGTGATCGTTTGCGCAATATTAAGACTTATGTGCGTTTGGAGGATGGTAAACGCTATCGTTCTTTTCGCGCTGAAATGGTCATGGATAATGTCAAACCTGAAGCGTTAATTCGTTTAATTCTTGATTTTAAAAACTACCCAAAATGGTTTTGGGAAACGCGTGAAGCAAAATTACTGCAAAAAATTTCCGACACAGAATATTATGTCTATATGATTCATGACGCCCCTTATGGTTTACCTGATCGAGACGTGATTCTTCATGCCGTGGTGTCACCACAAACGACCACCAAGCCTTATTTGGACTTGACAATAAAAGCTGCTCCAAATTATTTGCCACTTAAGCCTCCATTGGTCAGGATGGTGGCCGAAGATTTGTTTTTCCGTTTTACGCCATTAGCCAATGGTCAACTCAAAAGTGAGTCTGAGGGTTATGTTGATCCTGGTGGTATTGTGCCATCATGGGCAGCTAACTTTGTTCAACGCAGCGCACCTTATGCTGTAGCGTTAGGGGCATTACGTATGGCGAAAAGAGACGAGTATGTCAATTCTGAGCAAGCCTTACCATTTAAGGTGTATCATTTTAGTGATTATCTTGCTCAGTAATCATTTTTTTTCGAGGGCAATAATCTCTTGGATATCAGCTCGTCGTTGTTCAATCTTAGCCATTAACGAATAATTATTTTTTGCCATCACGATGGCTTGATCTAAGTCTTTTAAGGCTTTTTCACCTTTGCCCAGTAAAAACTCATATTCCGCTCGCGCTCTGAGCACACCAAGACCATCTAGTTGTTGCTGATAAGCCTCAATCAATGCTTGCCAAACAATCGGATCTTCTTGACGTGAATGGCTTAAGGGTTCCAACCAAATTAAGCTCAGTTTTCCTTGCTGATTCAACGTTGCAGCTCGTGCAGCATATAAACTTAAGCTCACGCTATCAGGATTTAATAACAGTGCCTCTTGTAGTGTTTTTAAGGCGAGGGCAGGTTTGTTTTCCGCAAGGTCAATATCGGCACTGGCGATAATGTAATCGACACGTTGTGGATATTTGGCTAACAATACGGCTATCTCGGTTCGTGCAGAAGCAAAGTCTTCTTTATCCATTAAGGCAAAAACAAGGCTTAAGCGAGCGGGCTGGTTATCAGGATTATCATGGAGTTGCTGGCGAAGGGCAGTAACTTGATGACCATCTTTTTGATTCATAATTGCCAACAAGCGAGCGCGAATGAGTTGGTACTCTAAACTGTTATCACGGCCTTTTTCTTTATACTGCCGTGCGCGTAAGGTGCTATCAGCAATACGCTCTTGACTGATAGGGTGTGTTAGTAAAAAATCGGGCATTAAACCAACATAACGCGCTTGTTTTTCCATTTTACTAAAAAAATTAGGTACCGCTTCGGGGTTAAATCCTGCAGATACTAAAGTTTTCATACCAATTCGATCAGCCTCACGTTCATGTTGACGGCTATGAGCTAACTGATCTTGTACCATTGCCGCTTGCGCGGACATTCCTAAGGCCAAACCCGCGTCGCTATTAACACTGGCAATAGCGATACTCGCTAATAATGCACCTAGATAAAGCATGGTACTTTTGCCACTGTTTTCTTGAGAACGGGCATAATGATGTTGGCTAATATGGCCTAATTCGTGTCCCAGTACTGCGGCTAATTCCGATTCATTTTCGGCATATAATATCAAGCCTTCATTAACACCAATAACGCCACCCGCAACAGCAAAAGCATTAATTCGTCGATCAGGTATCAGTATTAGTTGTAAGTTGGGCATGGTCACTGCACTGTGAAAAGCAAGTCTATAACTCAGATTTTCTAAGTAATTAATCAGTAATGGGTCGTATCTTAGTGCTGTGCTGACACGTAATTGTCGTAAAAACTGTCGGCTGAGTTGATAGTCAGCGATTTCATCGGCACGTGAGCTTTCAAAATTGGGAAGGTTTTCAGTCGTAGATTCAGTGGCATAGCTTTTAGGCGTACTGATAAGCAGTGCGGCTAACAACAAGAGGCTGAACTGACGTAACATAAACACTAACCTATATTCATTTTTAAGTTAAATTTTCGACTTAGTACCGATGTGAAAGTACCCTTCGACAGGCTCAGGGCAAACGGTAGGTTTTTATCCGCCCATGCTGAGCCTGTCGAAGCACGATAAACTTTCATAACTAATTAACATTCTGCGATGAATAAATGGATGAGTGTAGTGCTGTTTTGCAATTAAGGTAAAAATTATGTATTTAGATGCCCGTGGTTTACATTGTCCTATGCCGTTGTTAAAGCTAAAACAAGCATTACATGGTCTTGAAGTTGGTGAAATTTTAACGGTAAGCACGACAGATGCGGTTTCGCAACGTGATTTTGTCGTATTTCTAGGACAAACCAAACACCAATTATTGTTAAACGAACAACGAGGTGATGAGTTTTATTTTGAGNNTCGACTCCGCTCAGCCAGCGTATATGTTCCCTGAGCGAAGTCGAAGGGTTTGTTTACAATTGTTTTAACGCCGCCAAAACAATCGCCGCATGGCCTTGGGCTTTTACTTTACGCCATTCTTGTTGCAGTTGACCTTGAGCATTAAATAAAAAAGTACTGCGTTCAACGCCCATGACGTTTTTGCCGTACATATTCTTCATTTTGATGACATCAAATGCTTGGCATAAGGCTTCATCAACATCGCTAAGTAATTCAAAGGGTAAACACTCATTGGCTTTAAACTTTTCGTGCGAGTTTAAGCTGTCACGAGAAACACCAAAAATTTCGCAATTTAATTGAGCAAATTCGNNTAAATCAATGGTTTTGCCACTGGTTGCTTTTACTAATAGCGAGGGTAAAGTGTCGCCAAGGGTCAAAGGCATGAGGTCATCCTATTTTTAGTTATTAATGCTTATATGGTTCAAGAATGGCATCCAAATTACGGTCATCACAAAACATTAAAAAGTTTTCGCGTAAACTGGCTAAATGAGCTTTGGCAGGGATATTAATCATCATACTTAAGGCAAACATGGGCGAACCTGTATGAGGTGCGGCATAGTTACTGGTTTCTAATGATTCAATATTAATGCCTTGTGAGGCAAAGAAATTGGCAATTTCATGGACAATCCCCGGATTGTCTAATGCGATAACATCAACATTGTAGGGCATGGATTCGCGTTGAGGCTCACGTTGCGCCGTACGTTTAGTGATGATCGATAAACTTAAGCGACGTTCTAAGGTGGGAACTTGGGTTTCAAATTTGGCAATGGCATCCCATGTCCCCGAAACCATCATAATCAACGAAAACTCTTGACCCATGACCACCATACGGCTATCGGCAATACTACATTTGGACTCGCTGGCGGTGCGTGCGATTTCATCGACGATGCCCGTTTTGTCTGCACCTAAAGCCGCTAACACTAAATGATTATCCATGAGCCATCCTGTAATTTGTTATAAGTTGAATTAAATAGTTTATAAATCTCCCCTAACCCCTCTTTTAAAAAGAGGGGAATTCTCCCCCTTTATCAAAGGGGGCTGGGGGATTTGCATTTGCCGCGTAAGTCCTAATATTGAGCGAATGTAGCACAGTTTTACGACATCATCGTGACGAATTTAACGATAGCGTGTCGGGTCGGCAACGCCTGCGGCAATAAAACCTTCACGTCGTAAACGGCAGCTATCGCATTTTCCACAGGCTAAACCGTCTAAATCTGCTTGATAACAAGACACAGTTAAACTGTAATCGACACCTAATTTAATACCCTGTTGAATAATTTCGGCTTTTGATAAATGTAGTAACGGCGTTTCGACTTTTAAAGGATGGCCTTCTATGCCTGATTTGGTGGCAAGGTTGGCTAATTGCTGAAAAGCAGCAATATATTCGGGGCGACAATCTGGATAACCTGAATAATCAACGGCATTGACACCAATCACCATCGTATCCGCATGAACCACTTCGGCAAAACCTAAAGCAAAGGCCAAAAATACGGTATTACGCGCAGGTACATAAGTTACAGGAATACCGAGACTGGCTTCTTCAGGCACATCAATCGACATATCGGTTAACGCTGAACCACCAATACCGCCTAAATCAATACTAATGACACGATGGTCAACTGCACCGTGTGCTTTGGCTAAACGTGCCGCCGCCGCTAATTCACTGTTATGGCGTTGGCCATAAGCAAAACTAATGGCATAACAATCGTAGTCTTGAGCGGCAAT
>DDBM01000134.1:0-2068 GCA_002333125.1 Moraxellaceae bacterium UBA2032
CTGAGTTGGTCGTTAGGCTACACGCCTTGTGTCGTCGCCATCAACATACGCACACGCTCAATATTGACGATTTGGTGTTGAATTTAGTCACTCATCAAGCCTCACGCGGCGGCAAGCGGTTAACCTTGAGTGCCAAAGAATGGGTGTTGTTGTTGGCGTTGGCACGAAAAAGCCCCGAAGTGATGAGCCGAGAGCAGTTAGAAGACCTGTTATGGCCAAACGGCGCACCCTCAAAAGATGCCTTAAAGATGATGCTTTATCGTCTGCGCCAAGAAGTGGATGCTAAAGATGCGCCGCCCTTATTGCATACCTTGCGTGGTGTCGGGACGGCATTACGCCTATAAATTGACGAGCTAACTATGCGCCTAAAACGCTTTGTGCAATGGTATTTAGGCGTGATTGTCACCGTGCTGACGCTAATTAACGCCTACGGTATCAGCCATTTGTACCATGCAGGACTTGATGACAGTAGCCAGTTTTATTTATGGCAAGATACGCAACTCGCCCAAAATTTTTATCAGCTTCATCAGCAATTACCTGCAAGCAATCACTTTCGGGCTTTTTATCTAAATGTTCAAGACGTGCCGTCGCGTTATGCAAAGCCCTTAAACGCACTCGGTTGGCAATTTAATCAGGCGACATTGATACAACTAACGGGTGAGTCGGTGTATATGATGCCGTTTACGTTGCCGCAACGCGCACAGCCTTCGTTTGTGTTGCACCGTTTTAGCGATGCCGATGATGAAGGTTATACCGAGTCAAAACTGTGGACAGTGGCATGGCAATTAGGGTTATTCGCTTTGCCCATTATCCTCATTGCGATGTATGTGTTGGTCTTTATTATTGCCGAACCGATTAAAAAGCTCTCGCAATGGGCGCAGCAATTATCGACAGAAAACCCTCCGCAACGCTTAAACAATTCATCCTTACATTTTGTCGAACTGCAATTACTAGCAGACCAACTCTACGCCGCGTTTCAGGCTATTTGTGACAGCAATGAGCGCGAAAAGCAGTTTTTACGCACCCTCAGCCATGAACTAAGAACCCCGTTGGCGGTGACTAGTACCACACTGGAACTCTTAGCGAAAAAAGATCCCCGCGAGTTACAGGCCGTTAAGCCCCAATTAGACCGTATTTTTCGTGCCAACTACACCATGCGTCAATTAACCGAAGGCTTGTTATGGTTATGGCGCGAACCCAGTCAGCCTTTAGCGACGCAGGCAACTCCTGTACAGCAGGTGGTGGAGCAAACATGGCAAGAATTGCAACGCTACGCCATTCAACCGTCAACGATGACGTTGGATATTGCGCCCGATATCACCCTTGATATCGCCCCTGCCTTGCTGCAAATGGTGTTGGCGAACTTGCTAAAAAATGCCTTGAGTTATGGTCAGCTAAATACGCTGGTCGTACGCGCCGATGGCCAATCCATTGAAGTGAGTAACGGTATTGATGCGCAAAAAAACGAGCAGGGTTTTGGCGTAGGCTTATATTTAATTGAGCATCTGAGTCAACGCATGGCGTGGCAGTTGACGATTAAGCAGCAACCCACACAATTTGTGGTGTGTATCACTTTTTAATGGTAGATGCAGCGAGTCATTGTTACCTAGCTGTTACCTAATGCGCATTAACATAGATGTATTAACACACTATAAACAGGTGATTTTATGCGCTTAGCTCCTCAAGCCCTTTGTTCTTTATTGGTGGCGATGTTGTCAGTGCCGATGATTGGCTGTTCCAATGATAATAGCGACGAAACAACGCCTGCGGTAGTGACACCGATCACCCAAATAAATAACGGCATGGCGTTTATCAATGGCAAAGTCTATACCGTCAACGACAAACAAGCGTGGGCAGAAGCCGTTATTATTAAAGACGGAAAAATCGCCTTTGTTGGCACAACCGCCGATGCCAAAGCCCGTATTAGCACAACCGTAGAAGTGATTGACCTTAAAGGTAAAATGCTAATGCCAGGTGTGCAAGATAGCCATATGCACCCTTTAGAAGCAGGTTCAGAAGCCGTGAGTTGTATTTTAACGGCAGAAGAAGCCATTAGCAGTCAACTCGA
>DDBM01000134.1:2105-2794 GCA_002333125.1 Moraxellaceae bacterium UBA2032
GATACCGTCAATCCTGAAGGCGGCGTAATTCTAAAAGATAAAAGTGGTCAACCGAACGGCATTTTATTAGATGCCGCAGGTGATTTAGTGTTTGAGTTGGCGTTTGCACCTACGCCCGAACTGAAAAAAGCTAACTATCAAGGGTTGTTAGCAGGCTTAAAACAAGTGGCCGAACATGGCATTACCTCGATGGTCGATGCGCGTTTGTACTGGAAACGTGGCACCTTAGAAGCCTATGACCAAGTGCTGAAAGAGGGCAAATTGACTGCACGAACCAATATCAGTGTTTGGGCGTATCCAGGTGGTGTCACCGATGATGAGCAAATAGCCAAAATCAAAAGCCTGTACCGTAACGATGCTAATAGCCTATTGCGCTTAAATCAGATTAAGTTTTATTCGGATGGTATTTTGCACAACACTACCGCCGCTTTACTACAACCGTATAAAAAAGTCTTAGCCAGTGTACCGAGTACGGTGGGTTTGAATTATTTCAACAAAACGCGATTAACGCGTTATGTCACCGAATTAGAGAAAGTCGGCTACGATATGCACATTCATACCATTGGTGATCGAGCGGTACGCGAATCATTAGATGCCATTGAATCAGCACAAAAAACCAATGGTAATGCCAGTAGTCGCCGTCATCGTTTGACTCATGTCGAAGTGGTCAACCCCAGTGATATTGGCCG
>DDBM01000266.1 GCA_002333125.1 Moraxellaceae bacterium UBA2032
AACCCTCCTCTTTCTTCAACATTACTAAGCATTTTAAATAAGCATAATATTCCACAAGCCAAACTTGTAGTAATAGATAAAATGCCTGTTGATGGCCGTCATAACAGCAAAATTGACCGCGTAAAACTCAAAACACTAATTTCCAAAAATAAGCTATCGTTAATTTCTTTAGTGCAGAGTGCCGCCTAATGAGCCAAGAATCACGCTTTATTATTAGGCTTAATTGGGTTGACTGTATTACATTAAGCGGCGTATTTACCTCATCTTTGGCTGTGCTTGCAGCACTTAATGGCTATATCTATTTATGCGCGGCCTTGTTGTTTTTAGCCATGCTAGGTGATGCGTTAGATGGTTTATTAGCCCGAAAATTTAAACTAGAACGCAACTTTGGCCGTTATTTAGATGGCTTTATGGACATACTCATTTATTTGGTTGCCCCCTGCTTGGCTTTGTATTTACATGGTTTTAATGGGTTATGGGCATTAAGTTTATGGCCTGTTTTGTTGTGTGGCTCTACCCGTTTAGCGGTATTTAACGATATTGGCAATATTCAAGAAAGTAACGGTTTGGCTTATTTAGGGATGCCAGTATTTTGGAGTGTATTTATTTTTGGCGCATTTTTATGGCTCGAAAAACTACTGCCTCAAACGCTCAGTTATAGCCTGTTAAGCATTAGCTTGGTGGCTTTTAGTTATGCGATGATTATTCGTAAACCGTTTTTTAAATTTAAAAAATTGTGGCATATTTTGCTGCTCACTTTAGGTAATAGTGTGTTGTTTTTTGCGCTGCACTTGTGGAGCTTAAACCATGTTTGAGCTAGTTATTACCGCTTTTTATTTGCATATTCCGATTGTAATTGGGGGTGTGCTACACATGGTTGTAGTGAGCCGTCAACTTTGGCCACAATATGCCGTTCCCATTTATACACCGTGGTTTGGTGCTAACAAAACATGGCGTGGCATGATTGCTGTGCCGTTATTAACCGTTATCGGTGCAGCGTGTTTATGGCCTTTTCATCGCTATTTTGGAATAAATATATTAGGTGATGATTTTTGCAGTATTGTTTTAGGAGGTTTATTAGCAGGTATAGGTTATGTACTTGCTGAGCTTCCCAACTCTTTTATTAAAAGAAGACTTGGCATAGGTGCAGGAGAAGTACCTACACGCGGTAAATACCTTGTTATATTGGCCGACCAACTCGACTCTGGTATTGGTTTTAGTTTGGCTTATTATTGGTATTTGCAATTGAGTATAGAGCAAGCTTTAGTTTGTGCTTTAAGCTTTCCTATGACGGCGTTGGTTGTAAAACGTTTATTATTTATAGCAAAACTTAAAAAGAGTGCGACTTAGTAGGGGTAAAATCTAGACTTCGACTCCGCTCAGTCAACAAAGATATGCTCCCTGAGCGGAGTCAAAGGGAGAACTCAAGCCGTTTGTGTCTTTTTACCCTTTTCGCGTAATACAATACGTCGCCCACCTTGCGGCTCAACTTCATCATAAATATGCAAAGAAACAGTGGCCTGTTCTAATACTATACCAAAAGGATTTTCAAAGGGTTGGTCATCGGTTAACGCATCCCAAATACGACCATGAATCCACGGATGCGCCTGTATTTCGAGGGTGAGTTCAGATGCTTTTTTACCACGCTGATTTAACCAAGTGCGTAAAATACCGTCCATTTTTTCACGATTTTCTTTAAACTCATCATAATCATCGCATGAAAAACTAATGCTAAAACTATATTTTTTAAAGAAAAAATTACCACCAATGATTTCGTTAGTATCAAAAAATGGCTCATAACCTACGCTGCCTTTTTGCTGTAAGGCAACTTCACTCATGGGCTTGTCATATACCGAAATTANNGCCGTCATCAGTTCAACCCCGTTTTGAAAACGGTTTTTGACCTCTTTAGCCATCATTCTATCAATTAAATACTGAAAACGCTGCAAATGCTCAGGAAGTCTAGGGACAGGCTCTTGACAATGTTTAATCGCTAATGCAATGGTGTCTGTGGCACTAAAAGGCGGCTTGCCAACTAACATCTCGTATAACATAACGCCTAGGCTATATAAGTCGGCGCGGCCATCTACGGGCAAGCCACGCGCCTGTTCTGGACTCATATATTTAGGTGTACCAACGGTAGAGCCTATTTGTGTTAAATTGCTTTCGGCTTGCATATTTCGGGCAATACCAAAATCAGTCAAAATAGCATCGTCATTATGCGCTCTAAACAACACGTTATCGGGTTTAATATCACGATGCACTACGCCTTTAGTATGAGCCATACCTAAAGCGTCTGCTAATTGACGGGTAATTTTGAGTGCACCTGTTGGCGTAATATCATGCCTATCAATACGGCCACTTAAATCGCCTCCCGTATGATATTCCATTGCTAAATAATGATAACTATTGTACGAACCTACATCATATACCGTCACAATATGTGGGTGCGACAATGCCGCAACCATCTTTGCTTCACTATCAAATCGTGCCGCAAAGCCTGTTTCGGCTGCCAAATGCGGAGCCATCACTTTAAGAGCAACTTGACGACCAAAAGATTGCTGTACCGCTAAATAAACGGTAGCCATGCCGCCTTTGCCCAATTCTTGTAATATGGTATAGCCAGGTATTTGAATACTCATAATGTTAAAATAATTCGCAAAAAATCAAAGCAAGTTGCTTATATGGGACAAAAAAGACGCACTACAGCAATAGTATATTGCAATAGCACAATTTTAAAAAAACATATTCATATTATTTATCAGTAAATACCATGTTTACTAAGACTTAGCAATGCGCCCTATTTGGGCAGTATGGCGTTTACTTGTTTGCAAATGTATCACTTTGGCACTGCGTTGTTCATCTAATATGTCTTTTTGTTTGTTTAGACGCTGCAAGCACTCATCTAAAGTTTGGCCTATACGGGCATGGGTTTTAATCATAGCGATTTTAGGCCATGTAATACGCTCACCTTGCACCCTAAACCACATTAACATTTCATCGGTTGGATTTTGCAACATACAAGCATAGTGTTTCCATGTGTACTTAGCCACAATGGTTACATCACCATAATAACGCTGACCAATAATGCCATAACCATGATCCATCAACTGTCTAATGGTTTCAATGCTAGTACGCTCACGCATAAAATCAAATACACCCATACCAACCATTTGCAGTTGTGCGCGCGCAACTTTTTTAGGCCAAGACATAATTTTACCTTTTTGCAAACGCTCTTTATCGGTTTGCATAAAAGGAACAATATGTGGATTAACTTGACTGGCAATAAAATAATTAACATTAAACAAACGCGCTAAACGCTGACGCGGCAAATCACTACGCACCGAACCATCGACCCAACGCTCAGAGGGCATATATGGATGATATTCGCCTTGATGATTTTTAGTGGTTAAGGTGACAGGTGGAAATAACACAGGCACGGCACATGAGGCTAATGCCGCACTCCATACCAACAAATAAGGAGAGGTTAACTCATTCATTAAACGTGCAGTGTGCGACTGTAACGGCGAGACCGTGACATTAATATGACGGCCTGTTTTGGCAAAAGCTTCTTCAAAAGTATATTCACCAATATTGTTACGCACAAAACGCTCTAATTGGCGTTGGTCTGCAAAACCTTGTCCCAACAATCCCTCTCGCATCCGTTTCCATGTCCATGCGTGATGATAAAAACCTTCACCATCGTACATTCTGACCAATTCTTCGTCGTTATGTGTGCCTAACATACCTGTGACTAAAGAGCCTGCACTCGACCCAGAAATAACTTTAGGCAACAAATTTTGCTCATGCAATGCCTTACACACGCCTACATGAAATAAACCTAAAGTTGCGCCGCCCGATAGCATTAAGGCAGGCTGACCATAACTATGAAAGGTGTCTTCAAAAAAACGTTGTTTTTGTTCTAACGTCAAAAAATCTAACTCGGTATCACACAAATAATTTAAGGTTAAGCAGACTTGCTCAATATAGTCTTCAATAAGGCGTTTAGTGCCTACATGGGCATAGGTATAAAGTAGCGGATTACCAATATTGCCAATATCGTGATACAAGCCTTCACGCAGGGCGCGCATTAATTGGCGACCATCTTTTTGACGCATTAAATGACGCAACTGCATTAAACGGTCACGAATAATTTCGTGATTATAATAGTCGGAGCTGTTATCTAACTTCCATAAGTCCAAACCTGTTACCGAGTCCAACTCTAAGGCGATTTCTTTCCACTCTTGGTAGGTATTTGCTTCATCTAGAGCTTGGCGCAACAAGGAGACTTTATTAGTTAATAACA
>DDBM01000277.1:0-4847 GCA_002333125.1 Moraxellaceae bacterium UBA2032
ATTGCTCAAAAATACATTGAAGCCTTGGGCGACATTGCTAAAGCACCCAATAGCAAATTGGTATTAATGCCTTTAGAAGCTTCAGGTGTGATTGGTGCGTTAGGCGGCATTGGTGATTTTATGAGTGAGTTAAAAGCAGCAGACAAAGCAAAATCAGCCTCTACGCCAGCTCCTTTATTTAATAGGTAATGTTATGTGGCAAGAACCGTATTTATGGTGGATGGCCTTTGGATTCTTATTGCTTATTGTAGAAATGATAACAGGCACTTTTTTCTTTTTGGCCGTTGCTGCTGCTGCTTTTGCAACAACAGCTGTAGCATGGTTTACGGGTGATTATGCCACACAATGGATTGCATTTTCGATAAGCAGTATCTTGGCTTTAGTGGTATGGCAAAAATTACGTCCTACAACAAAGCATCATAAAACCGATGCTGCCAGTGGCTTAAATAATCGCACGCGTCATTTAGTTGGCCGTCAAGCCATCTTAACCGAGCCAATCAGCAATGGTATAGGGCGTATAAATGTGGATGATAGCTGGTGGAAAGTAGTTTGTGTGGATGATATGCCTATAGGCACACACATTAAAGTAACAGCTGTCCACGACATGATTTTAACGGTAGAAAAGGTATAAACCATGAAGCAACAACGTATCGAAATTATTTATGATTTTCCTCAACCTGTAGACAAAATTTTTGCATGGCTTGGTGACCACAATAATTTAGGTCAAATTTTTGCCCCTTTTAATGTAAAACGTATTAAAGACGGTCAAGAACACATTAACGGCGTAGGTTCGGTGCGTAAATTAAGTGCCTTTCCTTTATTACCAGTCGAAGAAACAGTCACCGCTTTTCAGCTTAATCAACTGATTGAATATCGTGTAACCAGTAAACTTGCGCCTATCAAAGAGCATTTAGGGGTGATGTTATTTGAGCCATACAATGGTGGTACTCGCTTACGTTATACCATTTATTTTAAAGGGGCAGTGCCGTTGTTAGGGCCTGTGGTTAAGCTTGCGTTGCAGCAAGGCATTAAGCGCGGTTTAGGCAAATTGGCTAACATGAGTTTGTAATTGTTAATGACTCCTCTTATTGAAGAAATAGAGCGGCACGAACGCCGCTTTTATGTAAATGACCGACTTATGGCGGCGCGTTGTTGGCATGATTGCAACAAGCCGCCTTTGTTGGCTTTACATGGTTGGCTTGATAACGCCGCTACTTTTGATTTACTCGCGCCTCAGCTTAATGATTATTATATTGTGGCTTTAGACTTTGCAGGTCATGGTTATAGTGGCCATCGTCCTAAAGGGGTGCGTTATCATTTGGTTGACCATGTGGACGATGTGGTGGCGGTGCTTAAACAATTAGGTTGGGCAAAGTTTAGCCTTATGGGGCATTCGATGGGGGCAGGAATTGCCTCTTTATTAGCCGCAGCCATGCCCGAACGCATTGAAAAATTAGTGATGATTGAAGGCTTGGGGCCATATACAGGCAAAGCCGAAGATGCAGTAAAGCATTTACGTGTTGCCTTAGATGAGTGGCAAAACTTTGATGATACGGTGCGCTCAATTCCTTCGTTTGAGTTTGCAGTTAAAGCACGAATGAACGGTTTGTTACCTGTAGGTGAGCAAGCAGCGCAATTGTTGTGTGCGCGTGGCACCAAACAAGTCCCTGATGGTTTAATTTGGTCTAGTGATAAACGCTTACGTTTAAGTTCACCGACTCGTTTTTATGAAGAACAAGTGTGTGCCTTTTTGGCCGCTATAAAAGCACCTACTTTACTCATTATGGCGCAAAAAACATTGCCTTTTAATGTGGGCGATTATCAAAAAAGAATGGCAGCACACCAGCATTTAACCCTTGTTAAACTCGAAGGTGGCCATCATTTACATATTGATGATAACGTGTCGGGCGTAACGACTACTGTACGCCAGTTTTTACAAGCGAGTTAATTATGAGTCTTATTCATTATGTTTGCCCTCAATGCACAGCAGTTAATCGTTTAGAGTCAACTCGTTTAGCAGATGCACCTAACTGTGGAAAATGTCATAAAAGCTTAATTACAGGCTATCCTGTTGATTTAAATAACACTAATTTTGATAAATTTATCACCCGCAATGACTTGCCTGTTGTGGTTGATTTTTGGGCGAGTTGGTGTGGGCCATGTCAAATGATGGCTCCTCATTTTGCTAAGGCCGCTCAAGCGCAGCAAGGGCATGTTATTTTTGCCAAAGTTGACACCGAAGCGGTTCAAGATATTGCAGCGCGTTACGCCATTCGTAGTATTCCCACCCTAATTTTGTTTAAGCAAGGCCAAGAATTTAAGCGAGCCTCGGGCGCGATGTCGGCTCAGCAATTAGTGCAATGGTTACAAGGCTAATTTTTTTGTAGGCCAACAATCTCACCACGCGAAAGTATTGCACTCTTGATGTGGATACGAAACAATACGCCGCTTTGCCTCATCGCGGTTTTTGATTGCTCACATGCCTAAAAACTTTATACGTCGCCATTTACCTACACCCGAAAAAATAGCCAATATGCGCGGCCTAGGTTTTTTACGTCATCGTCTGCAAGACGCAAGCTTGTGGCATCTTAATCGTCGTTCGGCATCGGGCGCGGTGTTTTGGGGTTTGTGGTGTGCTTTTTTACCCATGCCTTTACATTCTATTCCTGCCATTGTTGCGGCCATTTTTTTTAGATTTAATTTGCCTTTGTGTTTGTTGTTAGTGTGGATTAATAATCCGATTACACTAATTCCTATTTTATATTTGAGCTATTTTGTAGGCAGCCATTTGCTACCAAGGCCTGAATCATCGCTAACACCTAGCGTGCATGATATTCAGCAAATTATGTCTGATGTTTTTTTGCATCATGGTGCAACCCATAACGTACATTTAGGTGTGTATATAGAGCCGATTTTGTTAGGTATGTTAGTGACTGGTTTTGTATTAGCTGGTACAGGGTATGTGGCGATGAATTATTTTTGGCATTATCGTGTTATGAAAAAGTGGCGCAAGCGTCATCAAAAAATAGCAAACAAATAAAATTAATAACGTTAGGCTTATGCACTGCGTAAGCTTTATATAATAAGGAAGTATGCTTCGTGTCGGAAATGCTCAATCAAGTCTCTGCACCACCCCAAATAGACACAGGTTTAGCCTGTTTAACCATGTTAGCGCGCTTTCACGCCTTAGCGGTTGACCCCCATCAAATTGCCCACGAATTTAAAGAAACAGGCAAATTTTTTGGCGTAACCGAGATTTTATTGGCTTCCAAAAAACTCGGCTTAGTCACCAAAAAAGTAAAACCTCAATTAGCGCGTTTGGCCACAACGCCCATGCCTGCGATAGCCTTAGCCAACGATGGTTCGTTTTTTATTATTGCGCGCATGGATGGCGACAAAGTCTTAATTCATGACCCGTGTGTCGAACGCCCCGAAATCATTAGCCAAGAAGACCTAGCCGCCCGTTGGGCGGGCGATTTATTGCTATTTACTTCTCGTGCATCGTTGGCAGGTGAATTGGCTAAATTTGACTTTAGTTGGTTTGTACCTGCGATTGTTAAATACCGTAAATTATTGCTCGAAGTTTTATTGGTCTCGTTTGTATTACAGTTTTTTGGTTTAGTCACGCCGTTGTTTTTTCAGGTAGTGATGGACAAAGTCTTAGTGCATAAAGGCTTTAGTACCCTCGATGTGATTGCCTTTGCTTTTGTAGTAGTGGTGATTTTTGAAGTGACGCTAACCACCTTACGCAGTTATGTGTTTGCTCATACCACCAGTCGTATAGATGTAGAACTAGGCGCAAAACTCTTTAGGCATTTATTAAATTTGCCCTTAGGCTATTTTGGGGCGCGGCGTGTGGGTGACTCGGTAGCGCGTGTCCGTGAACTCGAAAACATTCGCAGTTTTTTGACAGGTAATGCCATTACCCTAGTGCTAGATTTGTTGTTTTCGGTCGTGTTTATTGCGGTGATGTTTTTTTATAGCAAAACATTAACCCTTATCGTCTTGCTCGCCATTCCGTGTTATGTGGCGATTTCTTTAATCATTACGCCCGTATTACGCGCCCGTTTAAACGAAAAATTTAATCGTGGTGCCGAAAACCAAGCCTTTTTGGTCGAAACCATTAGCGGTATAGATACCGTAAAATCCGCCGCTGTTGAACCACAATGGACACGCAAATGGGACAACCAACTCGCGGCTTATGTCTCATCTGGCTTTAAAGCAGCCACCATTAATATGTTGGCCAATGGCGGCATTACCTTAATTAGTAAGTTTGTTACCGTAGCCACCTTATATTTTGGGGCAAAATTAGTCATTAGCGGGGATTTATCGGTAGGGCAGTTGATTGCCTTTAATATGCTCTCTGGCCAAGTCATGTCGCCTGTCATGCGTTTAGCGCAGTTATGGACAGACTTTCAGCAAACAGGTATTTCGATTCAGCGTTTAGGCGATATTTTAAATACCCGTACCGAAATCGCCAACAGCAAAACCGCACTGCCGCCCATTAGAGGCCAAATTCAACTCGACCAAGTCGTGTTTAGATACCGTCCCGATGCTGCCGAGGTGATTAAAAACATGACCTTAGGGATTAATGCAGGCGAAGTCATTGGCCTTGTAGGGCGTTCGGGTTCGGGCAAAAGTACCGTCACTAAGTTAATGCAACGCTTGTATATCCCCGAAAAAGGCCGCGTCTTGATTGATGGTGTAGATATTGCCTTAGCTGATGCCTCGTCTTTACGGCGGCAAATTGGCGTGGTGTTACAAGAAAACGTGTTATTTAACCGTACTATCCGCGAAAACATTGCCTTGTTTGACCCTAGCGCACCCTTGCCTATCGTGATGCAAGC
>DDBM01000277.1:4939-5062 GCA_002333125.1 Moraxellaceae bacterium UBA2032
TTGAGCAAGGCACACACAACGAGTTATTGGCTAATCCCAAGGGCTTGTATGCTCATTTACACAGTATGCAGCAAGGATAATCGCCATGAGCCTTAAAACCCATTTACAAGCATGGTCAGATTT
>DDBM01000277.1:5100-5308 GCA_002333125.1 Moraxellaceae bacterium UBA2032
GCCATGTGGTTGTTAATCAGTTTGAGTGTGATAGTGGTGTTATGGGCGTGTTTTGGCAAAGTCGATATTGTAGCCACCGCACAAGGTAAAATTGTACCCAATGAAGGCAGCAAGGTGATTCAGCCTTTTGAATTATCTACCGTTAAAGCGATTCATGTAGAAGACGGCCAGCAAGTTAAACAAGGGGATGTATTAATTGAATTAGATG
>DDBM01000031.1:0-8344 GCA_002333125.1 Moraxellaceae bacterium UBA2032
TGGCACAAGTTTCTATGCGCGATCTGCTACAAGCTGGCGCACATTTCGGTCACCAAACCCGTTTTTGGAATCCAAAAATGGGCAAATACATTTTTGGTGCGCGTAATAAAATTCATATTATCAACCTTGAACATACTGCACCTGCGTTGAACGAAGCTTTAACTTACGCTAACGGTTTAGCATCGAAAAAGAACAAAGTATTGTTCGTTGGTACTAAACGTGCTGCTGCTGGCATCATTCGTGCCGAAGCACAACGTTGTGGTATGCCTTATGTTGACCATCGTTGGTTAGGTGGTATGTTGACTAACTGGAAAACCATTCGTCAATCTATCAAACGTTTTAAAGAATTAGAAATTCAAGCACAAGACGGTACTTTTGCTAAATTGACCAAACGCGAAGCCTTAGAGCGTACTCGCGAAATGAGCAAGTTAGAAAAAAGCTTTGGTGGCATTAAAGATATGGGCGGCTTACCAGACGCTTTGTTTATCATTGACGTTGACCATGAAGCGATTGCTATTCAAGAAGCGCGTAAATTAGGCATTAAAGTGATTGGTGTGGTTGACACTAACTCTAATCCTGATGGCGTAGACATTGTTATTCCAGGTAACGATGATGCGATTCGTGCGATCCAATTGTATGCAGGCTCTATGGCTGATGCAATTTTAGAAGGCAAAGAATACGCTGCTACTCAAGCGGGTGGGCGTGGTGAAGCAGAAGCTCCTGCTGCTGATGCTGCTCCTGAAACCACTGCTTAATATACATTAAGCGACTGGGCTTTTATTAGCTCAGACTCAAGAAGGGGAGCTTAGTCTCCCTTTCTTGTATTTAGGACTTATCGGAACATTTATTATTGAAAAGTTTTAGTCCTGACTTTGATATCTAGATTTAAGAGGAAATTAGACATGGCAAATATTACTGCTGCTCTTGTTAAAGAATTACGTGACCGTACAGGTTTAGGCATGATGGAGTGCAAAAAAGCACTTGGCGAAACAGGCGGCGATATTGAAGTGGCGATTGATAACTTGCGTAAATCTGGCGCAACCAAAGCCGCTAAAAAGGCAGGTAATGTGGCTGCTGAAGGCGCAATTTTAGTTGCTAACTCAGAAGATGGCAAAAGTGCTTTATTGTTAGAAGTTAACAGCCAAACTGACTTTGTGGCCAAAGACGCTAACTTTAGCGAATTTGCTAACAAAGTAGCCCAAATTGCCTTAGCTAATAATACAACTGACGTTGTTGCCATTAGTGGTTTAGCTTATGGCGATGGCATGAGTGTAGAAGAAGCACGTGTGGCTTTAGTACAAAAAATTGGCGAAAACATTCAAGTACGTCGTGCCGTTTTAGTACAAGGTGACATCGTTGCAACGTATGCTCATGGTATTAAAATTGGTGTTGCCATTGCCTTAACAGGTGGCGATGTTGAATTAGGCCGTGATATTGCTATGCACGTTGCTGCAAGCACGCCAATGGTTGTTAACCCAACGGATGTGCCTGCCGACTTGTTGAGCCGCGAAAAAGAAATTTACGCTGCCAAAGCACGTGAGTCTGGCAAACCAGAAAATATCGTTGAAAAAATGATTGAAGGTAGCCTCAAAAAATATTTAGCCGAAGTTAGCTTAACAGAACAAGCTTTTGTTAAAGACCCCGATACAACTGTGGGTGCATTGGCTAAAAAAGCAGGTGCAACGATTAATTCCTTTACTCGTTTAGAAGTGGGTGAAGGCATCGAGAAAAAAGAAGTCGACTTTGCTGCCGAAGTGGCTGCACAAGTGGCTGCGTCTGCTAAATAAGCGGGCAGTTGTACTGTAAAAATACCCGTCTTTTGGCGGGTGTTTTTGTTTTTGCCCTTGGGTTTTAGCAGCATCTGTTTATAGGTTATGATAGGGTGTTGCAACGGTTTTCGTTAGGAAAGCAATATGGGGCGATTGACAGTAATAAAAAGCATTTTAGCCATCATGGTGTGTTGGGGCTGGATAGGTATTGCTTATGCCCTCGATTTAACTGCACAAGAAGAAGCATGGCTTGCGGCTCATCCTGTTATTCGTGTTGGTATTGATCCTGCTTGGCCGCCCTATGAGTTTGTTGATAAACAAGGCCAGTATCGTGGCATTAGTGCCGACTATATGGCATTAATCGCAAATAAATTGGGTGTTAGTTTAGCCGTTACTAAAGACCAAACATGGACAGAAGTTAAAAGACAACTCGAACAAAAACAATTAGATGTTAGTCCATCAGTGGCTGAAACCCCCAAAAGACGTGAGTTTTTGAGTTTTACCCAAGCGTATATTTCTTTTCCTGTGGTTATTTTGACGCGGGTTGACGAGCCATTTATTGGCCAGTTAGAAGACTTACAAGAGCAACGAGTTGGCGTAGAAAAAGATTATTTTGCCGATGAAATATTACAAAAAAACTTTCCTAAAATCCAACGAGTACCTTATACCAATATCCATGATTTATTATCTGCGTTAGCTTTAAAGCGGATTGATTATGCCGTGACTAATCATGCGTCTGCCTCTTATACCGTACAACATTTACAAATTTCAGGTATTAAATTAGCGGCAATTACACCATTTGAATCACCGTTGACGATTGCAGTGCGTAATGATTGGCCAGAATTTGTCAGCATTTTAAATAAAGCACTTGCTGATATTACACCACAGCAACGCCAAGACATTCGCCAACGCTGGTTATCTATTCATAAACAAAATATCAATATGGGTGATGTGTGGCGTTTACATCCCGATATTATGCTAATCGCTATTTTAGCGGCAGCATTAATGGGTATGTTTATTACCATTCTTTATTTTCGTCAGCGTTTACTTAAACGCCAAGCCATTGCGCAGCAAGCCCAACAAGATTTAGCTGAAAGTGAAAAACGCTTTAGAGTACTAATCGAACACGCACCTGTTGCGTTTGCTATTTTTAAAGGGAAAGTGGGCATTATCAAAATGCTCAATCGTAGCTTTATTCAAACTTTTGGTTATCGCCCTAACGAGTTGCATGATGTGGAGGATTGGTGGCGCGTTGCTTATCCTGATCCTAGCTACCGTGAAAAAATAAAAAAAATGTGGTTTGAGCGTTTTGAAGTGGCTAAAACAACACATCAGCCCTTTAAGTCTATGGAAGCGATGGTGCGTTGCCGTGATGGCAGTGAGCGTTATATTCGTTTTCATGCCATTCTCATTGGCTCATTTAATCTAGTGGCTTTTATTGATTTAACCGAGCAAAAGCAAAATCAAGAAGCCTTACTTAAGGCTAAAGAGTCAGCTGAGCAAGCCACCAAAGCCAAAAGTCTGTTTTTGGCCAATATGAGTCACGAAATTCGTACGCCTATGAATGGTATCTTGGGTTTAGCGGTATTGCTCGAAAAAACAGAAATGAATGAACGGCAGCGCGATTATTTAAGTAAAATTTATAGTTCTGGCGAGTTTTTATTAGGTATCTTAAATGATATTTTAGACTTATCTAAGGTCGAAGCAGGTAAATTAGACTTAGAAAAACATCCCTTTACTGTTGCGCAATTATTAGAACCATTACGTGGTTTGGTATTAAGTGCTACGCAACATAAGCCTGTAGAAACCTTCTTTTATGTTTCCTCCGATGTGCCGCAGATTTTAACAGGTGACTTATTACGTTTAGTACAAGTGCTGACTAATTTATTAGGTAATGCCATTAAATTTAGTGCTAAAGGCGACATAGAAATTGGTATTGCGGATATACCAACAACACAAACGGATAAAACTAAACTGCATTTGTGGGTTAGGGATACAGGTATAGGCATGAATACCGAGCAGCTTGCCAAAATATTTGAAGCCTTTAGTCAAGCAGATGCATCCACTACACGCCGCTTTGGTGGTACAGGTTTAGGTTTAACGATTTGTAAACGGATTGTTGAGTTAATGGATGGTGAGATAAAAGTACAAAGCGAACTAAATCAAGGCAGTCGCTTTGATGTTTTTGTGTACTTACCTAAGGAGACACATACAGAATCACCTTCGGTTGCTACTGTGTCTAAGAAGTCATTGCTGATTATAGATAATAATTTACATTCAGCCTTAGCCATTAAGTCTATTGCTGAGCGTTTACAGTGGCAGGCTGATGTCTTAACTGAGCTAAATGAAAGCAGTCAGATTGTGGCCACGCACTACGACTTTATTTTATTAGATGCTGATTTTGCCATTGATGCCTACAGTGCTTATTTGCCTAGTAATGTTCCTAAAGTATTATTACAAACACCGTGGCAAGAAAGTGATCCGATGTTGGGTGATACCATCGACTTTGTAACAACGCTCACTAAGCCAATTGATGAACAAACATTACTATCATTAACCATCTCTAGTACCGCTAAAAATACTACGATTGAAGAAAAGCCCTTACTTGCCTATCGAATTTTATTGGTTGAAGACAACACTATTAATCAGTTAGTTGGTGTCAAGCTATTAGAAATTTTGGGCGCAGAAGTAGATGTAGCCGAAAATGGCCATGTAGCCTTGAGCTTATTACAACAAGTGGGCGTGTATTACGATGTGGTGTTAATGGATTTACAAATGCCGATTATGGATGGTTTAGAAACCACGCGTCAGTTACGTTTAATTGAACAGTTTGCTGACTTGCCTGTGATTGCTATGACCGCCAATGTAATGGCAACCGACAGAGAGGCGTGTTTTGAAGCAGGCATGAATGACTTTATGAGTAAGCCTATTAGGTTACAAGAATTACGCGCCAAAGTCTTACAATGGGTAAAGTAAAACTTACACATCGCACCCACTGAGGCATTTGCCCTCACTTTAGCTCTCTCCCACAGTGAGGAATCCTCATTGCCTTTGGGAAAGGGTGAAAATGTGGGCAAATAAGCAATAATAGCCTAAGTCCTACAAAAGCCAGCGAGTCTATTTTGCCAGCCCTCGCTTTCTGCTAAGATGCGCCACTTGTTTAAGATTGTCATCTAAGGAGACTCTCATGGTTGAACGCCGACCTGCTTATCAGCGTATTTTGTTAAAGCTTTCTGGCGAGGCCTTAGCGGGTGATGCCGATATGGGCATCGACTCTAAAATTCTAAATCGCATGGCATTAGAAGTAGGACAATTAGTAGGGATTGGGGTACAAGTGGGTATTGTGTTGGGCGGCGGAAATTTATTCCGCGGCGCGGCCTTACAAGCTGCAGGTTTAGACCGTGTTGCAGGTGACCACATGGGTATGTTGGCCACCGTTATGAATGGCTTGGCAATGCGTGATGCCCTAGAGCGTAACAATATTAAAACTCGTATTATGTCGGCAATTCCCATGAGTGGTGTGGTTGATCACTATGACCGTAGAGCAGCCACTCGTGCCTTGCAAGGTGGCGATGTGTGTGTGTTTGTGGCAGGGACAGGCAATCCATTTTTTACCACCGACACCGCCGCTTGTTTACGTGGCATCGAAATCAATGCCGACGTGGTATTAAAAGCCACTAAAGTAGATGGCGTGTATGATTCTGACCCCTTTAAAAATCCAGATGCGGTTAAGTACGATTATTTAACTTTTGATGAAGTGCTAGATAAAAAATTAGGCGTGATGGACTTAACTGCTATTTGTTTATGTCGCGACCAAAATATGCCTTTGCGTGTGTTTGACATGAATAAACAAGGTGCGTTACTTAACCTGATTTTTGGTCATCCCGAAGGCACACTCATTGGTAACACACCACGTTAAGGAGTAAATATCATGATTAACGATTTAAAAAAAGACTGCGACACTCGGATGCAAAAAAGCATTGACTCTTTAGAAGGCTCGTTTACCAAAGTACGTACAGGCCGCGCTCATCCTGCCATGTTAAAAGATGTCATGGTGCCATATTACGGTACAGATACCCCACTCAATCAAGTGGCTAACGTCGGTATTGAAGATGCGCGTACTTTATTAGTACAGCCGTATGAACGCACCATGATTGCTGCGGTGGATAAAGCGATTCGTAATGCGGACTTAGGCTTAAACCCGATTACGGGTGATGTGATTCGGATTCCTCTGCCAGCCCTTACCGAAGAAACACGCCGTAATATGCAAAAAATGGCACGTGCTGAAGCCGAAAATGCCCGTGTTGCAGTGCGTAATATTCGTCGTGATGTGTTAGCAGATATCAAAGAACTATTAAAAGAAAAAGAAATATCCGAAGATGAAGAGCGTAAAGGTTCTGAGGATGTGCAAAAAATCACAGATAAATACATTGCCGATATCGAAAAAGCCTTACATGCCAAAGAAGCAGAGTTAATGCAGGTTTAACCCTTAGACTTCGCTCAGGGAACGTTTTTAGCGTTGACTGAGCGGAGTCGAAGTCTTTGGTAAAATATTTCTTTTATAGTGTAAGGAATGCTGTGTGAGTTTAGCTCCTGATATTGATAGTCATATTGGCGAATTGCCAAAACATATTGCCATTATTATGGATGGTAATAATCGTTGGGCAAAAGCGAAAGGTTTAATTGGCGGCGCAGGTCATAAGGCAGGCGAAACCGCTTTACAAACCATTGTCGAACACGCGGCCAAGCGACAAATCGACGTACTCACCGTATTTGCTTTTTCGAGTGAAAACTGGCGCAGACCCGAACAAGAAGTAGGTTTATTAATGCGTTTGTTTGTCCATGCGTTAGATAAGCGTGTGGCCGAGCTACATAAAAATAATTTAAAAATACGTTTTATTGGTGATAGAAGCCGTTTTGCGCCTTTATTACAAAAAGGCATGATGGATGCCGAAGTAAAAACAGCAGCCAATACAGGTATGACCCTCGTGATTGCGGTGAGTTATGGCGGACAATGGGACATGGCTTATGCCGCGCAGCAAATGGCCTTAAAAGTTCAAAAGGGCGAATTAGACCCAAGCCAATTATCTATAGAAGAATTTCAAGCACAGTATCAACAACAAATACAAATGAGTGATTTACCGCCTGTAGATTTAATGATTCGTACTGGTGGCGATTTACGCATTAGCAATTTTTTGCTATGGCAAACTGCTTACGCCGAATTTTATTTTACTCATTTATTGTGGCCAGATTTTAACGAAACCGCTTTAGATGAGGCTTTAACAGACTATGCGCGTCGCCAACGCCGCTTTGGTCGTACTAGCGCACAAGTCGAGGCTCACCATGCTTAAAGAACGCATTATTACGGCACTGTTTTTAATTCCAGTGGTTATTTGGTGTATCTTTTTTGCCAGTACAACGACACCCTTTATGGCCTTTGCAGGGGCGATTGTGGTGGTTGGTGCGTGGGAGTGGACAGCCTTAATGCGTTGGACAAATGTGCCAGCCCGTTTAGCCTATGCTTTAGTGGTTGCGTTAGGGTTAATTGCCATTAACACGCCCCAATTAGCTTTTGTTAAACAGCCTTTGTATGCCATTTCGGCGGGTTTTTGGTTAATTGCATTGCGTTGGGTGGTGTCGTTTCCTGAGTCTGCTACTTTATGGGCGCGTAATATCTTTTTAGTGCCAACAGGTTTGGTTTTACTAGTTCCTGCATGGGCAGGTTTAGTGGATTTACATCATGCCTCGCCGTGGTGGTTGTTATATGTGTTTTGTTTGGTCTGGGGTGCAGATACAGGCGCGTACTTTGCTGGCAGAAAGTTTGGCAAACATAAACTTGCACCAAGCGTGAGTCCTGCCAAAACCATTGAGGGTTTAGTGGGTGGCTTGTGTGTTACGGGATTATTGATTGTTGCCGTCGCTATTTATCATCAATTACCCGCTATGCGTTTTGCTGCTTTTGTCGCCTTGTCGTTATTAACCGTTTTAGCCTCAGTATTAGGTGATTTGTTAGAATCAATGATTAAACGCCAAGCAGGTGTAAAAGACTCAGGTAGTATCTTTCCGGGTCATGGTGGTGCGCTTGACCGCATTGACAGTTTAACGGCTGCTGCGCCTTTATTTGCCTTGGGGTGGTGGTTGGCAGGGGGCTTCTAAGTGATACAGCGTATTACTATTTTAGGGGCAACAGGCTCTATAGGCCAAAGTACCTTGGCAGTAATTGACTTACATCCCGAACGTTATCAGGTGTTTGCATTAACTGCCTATAGTCGGCTTGATGAGTTAGCGATGTTGTGTGCTAAGTATCAGCCACGTTATGCCGTGATTGCCCAAGAAAGAGATATTCCTCAGCTCAAAAAACAGTTACCACAGCAATGCACTACCGAAATATTAGCAGGAGAAGCCGCCTTAGCGTGGGTTGCTTCTCATAGTGACTGCGATACCGTTATGGCGGCCATTGTGGGGGCGGCAGGTTTATTACCTACTTTAGCGGCTGTTAATACAGGCAAGCGTGTTTTATTAGCTAATAAAGAAGCGTTGGTAATGGCAGGGCAGTTGTTTATGCAAGCTGTAAC
>DDBM01000031.1:8379-20988 GCA_002333125.1 Moraxellaceae bacterium UBA2032
CCTGTAAACATCCTAATTGGGTCATGGGGCGTAAAATATCGGTCGATTCTGCCACGCTAATGAATAAAGGGCTAGAGTTTATAGAAGCATGTTGGTTGTTTAATGCCAAGCCGCATCAAATACAAGTCGTGATTCACCCGCAAAGTATTATTCATTCTTTAGTACAATATGTAGATGGCTCAACTTTAGCGCAATTAGGTAACCCTGATATGCGTACTCCAATTGCCCATGCCTTGGCTTTTCCTGAGCGTATTAGTGCAGGGGTGTCACCTTTAGATTTATGCCAACATCAATTAAATTTTTATCCTCCCGATGAGCAACGTTTTGCTTGTTTGCGCTTGGCGCGTCAAGCGATGGAAGCAGGAGGCACTGCGCCTGCGGTATTAAATGCCGCCAACGAAATTGCAGTTGCTGCTTTTTTAAACAAAAGATTACCTTTTATTGCAATTCCTCACCTCATTGAGGCTGTACTTACACAATTGCCAATGAGTCTTGCCGATAATCTCGACACAATTATCCACCTCGACCAAGAAGCACGTCGTATTGCTCAAGATTGGTTGTCTTCTTTTCATTAGTGTTTAGTTTATGAGTATTTTGCAGATTATTTTTGCCGCTATTATTGTTTTAGGGCCACTGATTGCGATACATGAGTTTGGACACTTTTGGGTTGCGCGTCGTTTAGGCGTTAAAGTGCTGACTTTTTCGATTGGTTTTGGCCCCGCATTAGCAACGTGGCGCGGTAAAGATGGCGTTGAGTATCGCTTGGCGGCGATTCCTTTAGGTGGTTATGTGCGCATGGCGGATGAGCGTGAGGGCGAAGTTCCTCCCGAAGATGTGCCTAAAGCCTTTAATCGTCAGCCTGTTTGGGCGCGTATGGCGATTGTTGCCGCAGGGCCATTAATTAATTTAGCGTTTGCAGTGTTGTTATTTTGGATATTGTTTTTACAAAGTGGCGAAATCTTAAAAACAGTGGTGGGAACACTCAAACCCAATACCCCAGCGATGATGGCAGGCTTGCAAATTGGCGATGAAATTATTGCCGTTGACGGCAAAAAAACGCCCGATTGGGAAGCGGTGAGTTATGCACTGGTTGACCGTGCAGGTGAAAGTGGCAGCGTTGCCTTATTGGTTCAATCGCCTAATGCTACCCAAACGCATCAAATTAATATTCCTATTACACATTATCTTAATAATAGCCAAGACCCATTAGCTTCTTTAGGATTTACACCGTATCANNAATAATCAAGTCATTAATACATGGCAAGACTTGGTTGAAGTGGTGCGTACTCACGCTGAGATACCGTTTAATGCTCAGGTTGAACGTGATACCAAACTGGTTAATTTAACGTTAACGCCTCGTTTAGAGCGCGACCAATTTGGTAATAAAGAAGGTAAATTGGGTATAGGTTTGCAGCAACAAGAGATTAAAATTCCACCGCAGTATATCCAGCAACGTCAATACGATGTATGGACAGCCTTTGTTAAAGCAAGCCAAAAAACCTATAGCCTAATTAGCATGACCTTAAGCTCTTTAGGCAAAATGCTCATGGGGCTAATTGGTTTAGATAATTTGAGTGGGCCGATTACTATTGCCAAAGTGGCAGGTCATAGCGCAGAAATTGGTTGGCAAGCGACCCTTGGTTTTATGGCGTTATTAAGTGTCAGTTTAGGGGTGTTAAATTTACTGCCTATTCCTGTATTGGATGGAGGACATTTGGTTTATTACGCTATTGAAGGAGTCATGGGGCGGCCTGTTCCCGAGCAAATACAGCAAGTCGGTTTAAAAGTAGGGATTGCCATTATGGGCAGTCTGATGTTGTTAGCGATTTTTAATGATTTAAGCCGCCTGTTTGGCTAGTGGATTTTTTTATATGCGTATTTTTCGTGTGTTGTTGAACCCTGTTAGTTTAGTTTTTTTGTTGTCTAGTATTGCTGCGCCTAGTTTTGCTGATATAGCCCCTTTTATGGCTAAAGATGTGCGTTTTGAAGGCTTAATGCGTGTTTCACCTGCTAGCTTATATGCGCAGTTACCTGTTAATAACGGTGATAAAGTTGATGAGGCTAAAATTGCAGACTTAGTACGCATATTATTTAAAACAGGTAGTTTTGAAGACGTAGTCGCCACGCGTGAAGGTGATGAATTGGTTTTTACGCTGACCGAGCGTCCAGCCATTGCTAATATTAAGTTAGAAGGTAATAAAGCGATTGATAGCGATACGCTAATGAAAGCCTTAAAAGATGCAGGTTTAACCGAAGGTGAAGTGTTAAAACGCGCCACGCTTGATCATATTAAAGGTGAGCTAGAGCGACAATATTTTAGCCAAGGCCGTTACGATGCCACTATTGATGTGACCCATATTCCTAAAACACGGAATCGGGTTGCCATCGAAATTAAAATTAATGAAGGTGACTCGGCCAAGATTGCAGGAATTAATTTGCTAGGTGTTAAATCCTTTGATGCTAATGAACTTATTAAACGTTTTCAGCTTAAAAAGACCCATTTAACCTCATTTTTTAAGAGTGATGATAAATACGCCCGTGAAAAACTCATGGGTGATTTAGAAAGTTTACGCTCGTATTATTTAGACAGAGGTTATATTAACTTTGTTATTAACTCGCACCAAGTCACTTTAAGCCAAGATAAAAAAAATGTCTTTATTGATATTAGCGTCACCGAAGGTGATAAATATCAATTTGGTGAAACCAAAATATTGGGTGAATTACCCGTTAGTGAGCAAGAATTACAAAAACTTATTTTGTTTAAAGCAGGGTTTACTTACTCTCAACAATTAGTTACCGCTAGCAGCAAACTCATTAAGCAGCGTTTAGGTACAGAAGGTTATTTGTTTGGCGAAGTAAATCCTATTCCTGATATTGATGAACAAAAGAAGATTGTTAATTTAAGTTTGTTTGTGAATCCTGCTAAACAAACTTATGTACGTCGCATTAATTTTGTGGGTAACGCCAAAACGGATGATCATGTATTACGCCGCGAATTGCGCCAATTTGAAGGCACGTTGGCTTCTACCGATAAAATTGATTTATCTAAACTACGTTTGCAACGCTTAGGCTTTTTTAAAGATGTCTCTATAGAAACCCCTAAAGTGCCTAATACTACCGACCAAGTAGACATGAATGTTAAGGTCGAAGAACAACCCTCAGGTACATTAACCGCGAGCATTGGTTATTCTCAAGGTTCGGGAGCAATTTTTAGTTTGGGCGTGAGTCAAAACAATTTTTTAGGAACGGGCAATAAGGTGGGTATTAACCTTAATCGTTCCGAAACCAGTGATAATTATAATCTGTCTTTTTTAGACCCGTATTTTACAATGGATGGTGTGAGTCGCGGTTATAACTTATATTATCGTAATACGAAGTTAGATGCGCTTAATGTCAGCCGTTATGCCACCGATTCGCAAGGTGCAAGTTTAAGTTTTGGTTACCCGATTGATGAAACAAAAAGTATTAATCTGTCATTAGGGATAGATAAAACCGATATTACTTTAGGTACATTGGCTTCACAATTAGTACAAAACTTTGTTAATGAGCATGGTAAAAGTATTACCACTTATACAGGTGCAGCTTCTTGGAATTACAGCACACTTAACCGAGGTGTTTTTGCTACTAGAGGCGCATCACAACGTGTTTTATTAGAGTTTGCCGTACCACCCAGTGATGTTAATTATCTTAAAGCCTCATATAATGGGCAGTTATATGTACCTATTAATGATGATTTTATTGTGCATTTGCGTACCGATTTAGGTTATGGCGATAGCCTACCATTTTATAAAAATTATTTTGCGGGTGGTTATGGTTCGGTACGTGGTTACCAAGACAATACTTTAGGACCACGTAGCCCAGCCTTTGTCAATGATCCAGATCCAGAAGTCGTGGGTGGTAATGTGTTAGTCGAAAACTCGATTGAATTGATTGTACCTACACCCTTTGCCAAAAACTACCGCCAGTTACGCACAGTCTTTTTTGTGGATTCTGGCATGGTGTATTACCGTAATAATCCGCCGTATAATTTTGATTTATCTAATTTACGTTATAGTGCAGGTATTTCTTTAGCGTGGCTAACCGCCATTGGTCCGTTATCGTTTAGTTTGTCCAAGCCGTTTAATGACCAAGTAGGTGACGAAAAACAAAGTTTTCAATTTACCATTGGTCAACCATTTTAATATAAGCGTTTTAACAACGAGGAGTAGAGGGTATGCGTTTAACAAATTTATTGGCTGGTGTGATGTGTGCAGCATTAGCAGCACCAGTTTTTGCAGGTAATGTTGCTGTTGCTGATAGCCAAGCTGCTATTTTGGCCACAAATGTTGCCAAAAAAACCTTTGAAAAACTAAATGCGGACATGAAACCACAACGTGATCGTTTAGAGCAGTTGCGTAAAGATATTGCCGTTATTGAAGAAAAATTTCAAAAAAATGCGTCTGTGATGAGCGATAAAGATAAGCGTGACTTGCAAAAACAAGCAGAAGGCAAGATTAACGAGTTTAAAGGTTTGGCCGATGCGGTGCAAAAGCGTGCCAATGAAACACAACAAGAGATGCTCAAAGTCTTAATTCCAAAAACCGAAGTAGTGGTGGAAGACCTACGTAAAGCAGGCAACTATGACATTATTATTGAAAAAAAGAATGTGATTTTTGCTACACCCGAAGTTGATTTAACCCAAAAAATTACTGATAAGCTCAATGCCATGAAATAATTATCAACTGCTAATTAGGGCTATGTAACAGGCAACTATTTTTTGAGAGAACTATAATGCAAACGTGGACTTTACACGATATAGCCCAATTAGTGGGAGCAACTGTGCAAGGCGCACCTGATTATCAAATAACAGGTTTGGCTACCTTAAAGAGCGCGCAAGCAGGGCAACTTAGTTTTTTGGCTAATGCTTTGTATCGTGCCGCATTAACGCAAACTCAAGCAGGTGCGGTCTTGTTACGTGCCGAAGATGCGGCTACTTATCAAGGTCAGGCATTAATTGTGGCAAACCCTTATGCGGCTTATGCTCAATTAACCCATTATTTTGACCGCACACCTAAAGGTGTTAGTGGTATTCATCCTCAAGCAGTCGTGAGTGCTTTAGCTCAAGTTGACCCTAATGCCAGTATTGCTGCCTGTGCAGTTATTAATGCCGAAGCCGTTATTGGTGCAGGGACGATTGTTGAGGCAGGTGCAGTGATTGGCGTGAGAGTACAGATTGGCAAAAACTGTCGTATTCGTGCTAATGCCGTGATTCATCATGATTGCGTGTTGGGTGATAGAGTCACGGTACATTCGGGCGCAATTATTGGCGATGATGGTTTTGGTTTTGCACCGCATCAAGGTCGGTGGCATAAAATTGCTCAAATTGGCCGCGTAGTATTGCATGATGATAGCGATATTGGTGCAAATACCACTATTGATAGAGGCGCATTAGATGACACTATTATTGGTGTTGGCGCAATTATTGATAACCAAGTGCAAATTGCCCATAACGTCGAAATTGGCGCACATACTGCGATTGCCGCCTGTTGTGGTATTTCGGGTAGCAGTAAAATCGGTGCGCATTGTGTGTTGGCAGGTGGTGTTGGTTTGGTAGGGCATATCGAAATTTGTGACCATGTACATATTACAGGTATGACCATGATTACCAAATCGATTAACAAAGCGGGTAGTTATTCGTCAGGAACAGCCTTTGATAGCACCGAAAACTGGAAAAAAATGGCTGTTAGACTAAAAAAACTTGATGAAATGGCAAAACGTTTGCGCGAATTAGAAGGAATTGTGCAACAATTAACACTGAGTAAGTAAACCGAGACTTGGTATGAGTGATAGTATTCAGTTGCCGTTATTAATTGCAGACATTAAAACTTTGTTGCCACACCGTTATCCTTTTCTATTGGTGGATAGAGTGACAGACATTGAGTTAGGACGCTCAGTGACAGGTTATAAAAATGTCAGTGTTAATGANNATTTTAGGTTTTTTAACCAGTGGCAAACGACCTGCTGATGGCCATATTTATTTATTTGTTGGCGCAGATAATACCCGTTTTAAAAGACAAGTTGTGCCAGGCGATTGTTTAATATTGCACTCTGAGTTTATTACCAGTAAGCGACATATTCATAAGTTTTCTTGCCGCGCGATGGTAGGAGATGAGTTAGCCGCCACCGCAGATATTTTAGTTGCTGAGCAGCAGGTAATTTAAATGACTATACATCCTACCGCTATTATCGATCCCTCTGCACAAATTGCACACGGTGTAACCATTGGGGCTTACAGTATTATTGGTGCCGATGTTGTAATTGGTGAAGGCTGTGACATTGGCCCTCATGTGGTTATTAAAGGCGTAACCACACTCGGTAAAAACAATCGAATTTTTCAATTTGCCAGTGTAGGCGAAGACTGCCAAGATAAAAAATATAAAGGCGAACGTACTTTTTTAGAGATTGGTGATAATAACGTCATTCGTGAAAATTGCACCATTCATCGTGGCACGACTCAAGATAACAGCCTAACACGCATTGGTAATAATAACTTATTGATGGTTAATACCCATATTGCGCATGATTGTGTTGTCGGCAATGATTGTATTTTTGCCAATAATGCAGGATTAGCGGGGCATGTAAAAGTAGGTGATAGTGTCATTATTGGTGGTAATACTGGCGTGCATCAATTTTGTCAAATTGGTTCTTATGCCATGACTGGCGGTGCAAGTTTGGTTCTTAAAGATATTCCTGCCTTTGTGATGGTGTTTGGTAATCCTGCCCAAGCTACAGGCATGAACTTTGAAGGAATGCGTAGGCGTGGCTGGTCAAGTGAAACTATTGGTTTGCTAAAACGTGCCTATAAAACAGTTTATCGTCAAGGACACACCTTAGAGGCCGCTATTTTACACCTCGAACAAGATATATTGCCTATTTGCCCCGAAGTCAGCTCTTTTATTGATTCTCTCAAAGCCTCAACACGCGGTATTACGCGCTAATTTTTCGTCTGCTCTCTGCTATGCTCCCTCTCCTTGTGGGAGAGGGCTGGGGTGAGGGTTTCGATTTTTAATGTTTGATTACCACAAAGACCAACACTCTGCCGTCTCCACACAAGAGTATGTATTTCAACAGCTTATTCCGTATATTGGTAATAAACGCCGCGTGTTAAACCTGATTTTGCAAGCCATCAATCAAACGCAGATTAATCCTCGCCAAGCGACTTTTTTAGATATGTTTGCAGGTAGTGGTGTTGTGTCACGCATGGCCAAAAAGTGTGGTTTTAGAGTGTTGAGTAACGACTGGGAGCCTTACGCGGCGGCCTTAAATCAATCGTACATTGCCTGTAATTACGAACCCAGTTTTTTGGAACTTGGCGGTTATGAAAACGTCATCGCTTATTTAAATGCGCTCAACCCTTTAGAAGATTGGGTCACGCGGCATTTATGTCCGAGCCATGACGTGTATTTTGATATTGGCGTAGATAGGTTGTTTTTTACCCGTGTTAATGGCCAGCGTTTAGACGCTATGCGTGAGCAAATTGAGCAATGGGATGATGCACAGCTTATTAGTCCCTACGAAAAATCTTGTTTGCTTGCACCGTTACTGTTTCAGGCCAGTTACACTAGTAATACCAGTGGTGTATTTAAAGCCTTTCATCATGGTTGGGGCGGTAAAACAGGTACGGCATTAAGTCGCATTTTGTCGGTATTAGAGCTTAAAGCCATAAGTTTTTATGATAACCAACGCGCTAATCAGGTTTACCAAGAAGATAGCCTATTATTAGCGGCTCAACTTGCCCAATCAAATATAGAAGTCGATATTGCGTACTTAGACCCTCCGTATAATCAGCATTGTTATGGCAGCAATTATCATGTATTAAATAGCCTAACTTTATGGGATAAACCCTTGTTAAGTGAAAAAATACAAGGNNTTAACAGCGCATTATATTTTGGCGAGTTATAGCACCGAAGGTTTAATTGGCCTAGAAGCATTGTTAGCTTTGGCGTTGGCTAAAGGTCATACCGAGTTATTGTGTTATGCTCACAAGCGATATCGGGTCAGTAATACACGCGCCTCAAATAAACCCATGATTGTGGAGTTTATTTTAATTATTAATACCCATAAAAAACATCGTGGTTTGAGTGTGGACGCGCTTTGCGCTCAAATTAGACACACCGAGCGATTAGCCTTATTAAATTATGACGAGCAGCATTTAACGCCATGACTTCTATTATTTCACAACAAGCAATTACCTTTGGTATTGTCGCAGGAGAGATTTCGGGGGATACCCTTGGTGCAGGCTTAATTCATGCCTTAAAACAACATTATCCTAATGCGCGTTTTGTAGGAATTTGTGGCACACAAATGATAGCCGAAGGCGGTGAGTCTTGGTTTCCTTTAGAGCGATTATCGGTCATGGGTTTGGTCGAGGTTTTAGGACGTATTAAAGAATTATTTGCCATACGTGATGAATTGGTACAACGCTTTATAGAACAAAAAATTGATGTTTTTATTGGGATTGATGCGCCTGATTTTAATTTGAGAGTTGCGCCACAGCTTAAACAAGCAGGCATAAAAACAGTACATTATGTGAGTCCTTCGGTGTGGGCATGGCGACAAGGCCGCATTCATGGCATTAAAGCAGCTATAGATTTAATGTTGTGTTTACTACCATTTGAAAAAGAGTTTTATGACCAACACCAATTAGACGCAGTCTTTGTAGGGCATCCCTTAGCCGATAGTTTGCCTTTAGTTAATGACACCCAATACGCGCGTCAGCAATTAGGTTTAGATGTCAACAAAACCTACGTTGCTTTATTACCGGGTAGTCGTGGCGGCGAGGTGAGTCGTTTAGGTTTGCCCTTGTTTGAAGCGGCAAAGTTGATGCAAGTTAAAAATCCACAGCTTGAATTTATTGTGCCTGCCATTAATGCGCAACGTAAAAGCCAAATCGAGACACTGTTAATAGAAGCTAATTTAACGGTTAAAGTCTTTGATTCCAGTTATGGTGCAGGCGTAGGGCGTTTGGTGATGTCGGCGGCAGACGTGGTGGTGTTGGCCTCTGGTACAGCCACTTTAGAAGCGATGTTGCTTAAAAAACCAATGGTTGTGGTCTATAAATTACAGTGGCTAACGTATTGGATTGTACGTTTGTTATCTAAAGCACGTTATATTAGTTTGCCTAACTTATTAGCTAATAAGGCTTTAGTGCCTGAGTTAGTACAAAACGAGGTTACGCCTGAGCATATTGCACAAGCTACCCGACATTGGCTGAATCAGCCTCAAAAAACTGAGCAAGTGCTTAAAAAATTTAATCAATTACATCACCAATTACAAGCCAATGGCAGTGCAACGGCTGCCTTAGCCATTAGCCAATTAATAGAGAGATAACTTCATGGAATTAAATGATATTTTACAAAAATATACCTTGATTGCAGGTGTGGACGAAGTCGGCAGAGGGCCGTTGGTTGGGGCAGTGGTTACCGCCGCCGTAATTCTAGACCCTAATAATCCTATTGTAGGTTTAAAAGANNGCGTGGAGTTTAGGGCGCGCAGAACGCCACGAAATTGACGAAATTAATATTTTAAAAGCCACGATGTTGGCTATGCAGCGTGCTATTAACGGCTTAAATGTGCATCCTGAATTTGTATTAATTGATGGTAATAAATGCCCAATTTTGACCTATCCGTGTTTGGCGGTGGTTAAAGGAGATGCCTTAGTGCAAGCGATTAGTGCCGCGAGTATTTTGGCAAAAGTTGCGCGTGATGCCGAAATGGACATTTTGCATCAAAAGCATCCCCAATATGGTTTTGCCGACCATAAAGGCTACCCAACGGTAAAGCACTTAGCGGCACTTAAAGAACATGGCCCTTTAATGGAACATCGACGTTCGTTTAAACCAGTTCGAGAGGCCTTGAGTCATTTGTTATCGCAGATGTGAGTAAAACATAGGTGGGTAGGGGCAGACCTATGAGTCTGCCCTAAATGCGGGTTAACGCGGCGACTCAAAAAACACATACGGTGTACTGTAATCACTTACTTCAAAATAGACTTTCTTTTCGCCTGCATCGGCTATCATATTTAGATTTTCGTCTAATACCCCATAACCAAAACGGTAAGCTCTATTTGCGCCATCGTCTGCTCCTGAGGCGGTAGTCATTTTGTCTATTTTGATAAAGCGTCTGACTAATTTCTCCCCTGCATAAACTTCTAACACACCATTAGTGCCAGTCCAGTTTTGTATGCCACGACTAATTTTGTTTTGCTGTTCTTGGGTACAAGCGGTAGTTAACAACAAACAAGCACTAAGTAATACTAAAGTTAAATTTTTCATACGTGAATGGGCGGTAAATTAAAGATGACTCATCTTAAAGCCTCTTATGCTAGAGTCAATCTCTAATCGTGTATTGTGAGCCTAAAATGACTAAACCGATTTTGCATTTTGCCCACGCTAATGGTGTACCTTCGGCGTGTTATCAAAAAATGTTAGCTGTGTTAGCCCAAGATTATCAGGTGGTTTGTATTCCCATTATTGGCACTGACCCTAAATATCCTATTACTAATCATTGGTTTAATTTGGCTCAACAGGTGGCTGATTCTATTGAGTCTCAGGCACAAGGCCAGCCTGCATTGGTGTTAGGCCATTCTTTAGGTGCAATGACCAGTTATTTAGCGGCACATCATTATCCACATTTATTTAAAGCTTTAGTGATGTTAGACCCGCCTTTATTAAATGGATTACCTGCATATACTTTTCATGTGGCGCGTTACTTTAGTTTAGATGGCAATATGACCCCTGCCAAGCGTAGTCAGTCTAGGCGAGAAATATGGACAAGTCGTGAGGAAGCTGCGTTAGCGTTACGCCCTAAAGCTTTGTTTAAAGCCTTTGATGCTGACTGTTTTGCTGATTATATTAACTACGGTTTTACGGAGTGTGAAGAGGGCGTGAAATTAACCATTCCTGTGGCGACAGAGGTAGCTATTTTTAAAACAGCACCGAGTAACTCATGGCGTTATTGGCGCAAACTTAAAGTACCTGCGGCCTTAGTAGTTGGCAAACAAAGTCATTTTGCACAAACAGGCTGTCCAGAGCGTTTGGCTCGTTGGCAACCCGTTAGCTTGCAGTATATCGAGGGCGGACATATGTTTCCGCTTGAGAATCCCTTAGAAACGGCCGCCTTGGTCAAACAGTTATTTGATGGTTTGATTTAATTAGGGACTGTTGATGTTTGTTCAATTATCCCTTCGGCTCCGCTCAGGGAACGTTTTTCGCTGGCTGAGCGGAGTCTGGGTAGCTGAGCGTAGTTGAGGTAGCTGAGCGTAGTCGAAGCTAATCTTTAATCAAACTCAAAAATTCGTTGCGTGTTTGGGCGTTGTCTCTAAAACGTCCTAACATCACCGAGCTTTTCATGATGGAGTTTTGTTTTTCTACGCCACGCATCATCANNACTTTTGATAAGCCTAAAACTTTTCCCGACGGTAAATAGGCCACATGGCATTTGCCAATAAACGGCAATAAATGATGCTCACATAAGGAATATAATTCGATGTCTTTAACAATCACCATTTGGTCATTATCAGAAGGAAAAATGGCATTATTCACAATCGTATCTAAGTCTTCATGATAACCTTTGCATAAATACTGAAAGGCTTTAGCGGCACGTTTAGGGGTATCGGCAAGACCCGCACGATTCAGGTCTTCACCAACGGCCGTAATCAGACTAGCATAGGCTTTTTCCATCATACTCTCTCATCAAATAAACAAATAGCACGCACCTTAGCCTAAAGTGTTTCGTGGGTAAAGCCTACAGCTTTAAAACTTAAGTCGCCTTGTTTACTAGCGGTAATAATTTAGTCATTAATTGTTCTAATAAAAGGGGTTTGGTTAAATAATCATTCATGCCTGCGGCTAAACAGCGTTTATGATATTCGGGCAGCGCATGGGCCGTTAAAGCAATAATATAGATAGGCTTACGCTGTAAACTTTGTTCCCATGCTCTAATATGCCGTGTGGCCTCTAGCCCATCTAAAATAGGCATTTCGCAGTCCATTAATATTAAATCAAAAGGCGTAGTTTGTTTGCTGACTAAACTAAAGGCTTCTTCGCCATTAGGAGCAATCTCGGCATCAATACCAATTTGTTTTAAGAGTGCGCTAATAATAAGCTGATTAACACTATTATCTTCGGTTAATAATACCTTTAGTTTAGAAAAATCACCCCACGGTAATATAGGCTGAATAGGATTAGTTATTGTAGGTAATTCTTGGGTTAAGGTAACGGGTAATAAAAGGGTAAATTGTGTCCCTTTACCGAGTTGACTAGTGACGGTAATACTACCTTTCATAACTTCGATAAGTTGTTTACTAATCGCTAAACCTAATCCTGTGCCGCCATATTTACGTGTTGTTGAGGCATCAGCTTGATGAAACGCCGAAAACACATCTTTAATTTGTGCTTTATTTAAACCTATACCTGTATCGCTAATAATAATTTGTAATTTAACGGTATTGCGGTCAACCTGAAATATACGTTTAGCTTGTAATCTAACCGAGCCATGATGAGTAAATTTAATGGCATTACTTAATAAATTAAATAAAATTTGTTGCAGACGTATAGGGTCGCCTTCTAT
>DDBM01000241.1:0-11735 GCA_002333125.1 Moraxellaceae bacterium UBA2032
TTTTATCCCCCACCACCACAAAGCCTTTATTTTTGAGGGTTTCGCGGCAATTGTACAAAAAGGGTCTTCCTTCAAAATCAACCAACGCCCCACCTGCTTCTTCTAAAATAATTTGTCCTGCGGCAGTATCCCATTCCATCGTTGTACCAAAACGCGGATAAAAATCAGCTTTGCCTTGGGCAATCTGACACATTTTTAAGGCACTACCCACTTGCAGTACATCAAATTCGCCAAACTTTTGTTGAACATGCGTTAGTAACTGTTGATTGTATTTGCCTTGAGCATGAAAACGACTCACTAATAATCGCGGTAACGTAGGCAAAGTAACGGTGTTTAGGGGGAATGTTTGTTGACCATCAAATAGCCATGCACCGCCACCCAAAGCAGCCATATAAGTCAAACCATAAAATGGTGCGTGCAAGATACCCAACACGGCTTTATTATTGATAATTAAGGCTATATTAACCGTAAAATCATTGGTACGTGCCACAAACTCTTTAGTACCATCTAAGGGGTCAACGAGCCATAACTGCGACCATGTATCACGCTCTGGGTCTTCATCAGACTCCTCAGACAACACAGGAATATGTGGCGTGAGTTGTTGCAATTGCTCAACAATTAAATGATGCGATGCCCAATCTGCGGCGGTTAAGGGTGAATTATCGTCTTTATGTTGTACTTGCCATTGCTCAGGCTCGGCATAAATAGCCATAATGGCTTGCCCTGCTTGCTCGCTAATACGCGCTGCCGCTTGTAATAAATTTTGAAGGTTTAACATGATAGATTGGTCTGCTATTGATACTGTCTTATTAGATATGGATGGTACGTTATTAGATTTGCACTTTGATAATTATTTTTGGCAAATTCATGTGCCAAGCCAATATGCACAGCAACACGGCTTATCGTTAGCCCAAAGCCATGATTTATTAACACCACGTTTTGCGGCTCAACAAGGCTCGCTTAATTGGTATTGTTTAGATTATTGGACTCAAGATTTGGGCTTAGACATTGTACAACTCAAAAAAGATATACAGCACTTAATAGCCATTCGTGCCGATGCCTTAGCTTTTTTGGAGGCACTTGCTGCCAGTAATAAACAAGTTTGGTTGGTCACGAATGCCCACCCAGAGGCATTAGCGTTAAAATTAAGTAGTACCTTAATAAGTCATTATTTTGACCATATTGTTAGCTCGCACCAATTTGGCAAACCTAAAGAGCATTTGACTTTTTGGCACGATTTGCAGGCTTACGCTCATTTTGACCCCAAGCGGACTTTGTTTATTGACGATAGTGAGTCGGTGCTTAAAACAGCGGCTAGTTTTGGCATTCAACAGGTTTTTTCGATTCATCAACCAGATAGCCAAACGACACAACAACGACACTCGGCTTTTAAGATGATTGAGCATTTTAAAGATATTTTGCCTATTGCTAATTAAAACCTCACATTGTTAGACAATCTAAATTGACAGCTTAGCCCAAAGCTCGACACAATCAGGCACTTCATTAAATATTTTAAGAGACCTTATATGCCTGCTGCACTTACTTTAAATGACATTCCACAAGATTTATTAACCCGTTTGCAGGAAGCAGCCCAATTACATCAACGCACTATAGAAGAAGAAGCCTTAGACTGTTTACGCAAAGCATTAATGCCTATTGCCACCACCGAAGAGCTAATTTCTAGGACGTTACAATTACGCCAACAATTTGTGTGCGAGGCCGACCGTTTGGCCGATGTGGTACGCCGTTTAGAAGAAGGTAAACCCTGTTTGCTGTAATTCTAGTTAGAGTCTTTACTCTACTCGCTAGAGCAAAGACCCTAAAAAACCTTTTATAAATCAAAACATTACCTAAACAACCAAGTTGTCGCCTTTTAACAAAATACACTTGTATATTGTCATTATCTAGCTAAAGCGTGTCACCAACTATCAACCCTCTTTGTTTATCATAGCCTGCATCAAATGAGTAATTAAAGAGAGTTTTTTATGCGTTTTTCTAAACCTTCAACCCGTGTTTTAGCCGCTTCTGCTGTCGTTACTGTATTAACCGCTTGTACTGCCGCACAAATGACACCAACATGGGAAAAATGGTTTTCGGTAAATGACCAAGAAAATCGCTATGAAACCATTCAAAACGTTATTTATGACCCCGCAGGCGCAGTGATTAGCGTAGGTTACTCGTCTAATATGGACACTCAACAAGACAGCCTCGTGGTATTAAAACAAGCCACAAACGGTACATTGTTATGGAAAACAACGGCTGACTTGGGTGACTATGACCATTCTTGGGATTCTGTGATTAGTACAGATGGCAGTGTTTATGTGGCCACCGAAAGCACTTTAGTTAAGTTTAATAGCAATGGCACACAACAATGGCAACGTAATATCAGCGCGTTAATTGGTGCAGATGCCGCGATTCGTGATATCGAATTTAGCAACAATAAAATTTATGTTGCAGGTCGTGATTTATTTGTATTTGATGTCAGCGGCAATTTAACCAATACCGTAGCTCAAATAGCGCCTTTGTGGGATGTAGCCATTCATAGCACAGGTATTTATACCGCAGGCACAGGTTATGTACGTCGTTACACTAGCAGTTTAAGCCCTGTTTGGACGTATGCTCATCCAAACGTACAAAACCCACCTGCTGACTTAGCTATTGCTAATGATGGTACTGTTTACGCTGCCACTTACAACGACGAACCACAAGACAGTGCCTATTTAACGCGCATTAGCAGCAACGGTACACAAGTTTGGACAAAGTTTTTTAGCGACCCAGATACCAGCTCGTATCAAATGCCTGGTATGCCTAAAGTGCGTTTATTGCCTAATGGCAACTTGGTCTTGGGCTTATCGCAACAACCAACACGTATTATTAACATTATTGATGCTGCAAATGGCAACGTAAAATCTAGCACTACCCAAAAAACAGGTTTAATTACTCGTTTAGAAGTGGATAGCAAAGGCGCAATTTATGTAGTCGGTAGCAATACACCACAAAAGTTTGATAGCACTGGCACATTATTAGCCAACGGCAAAATTGGTGGTAGTACTGAAGTAACTAGCGGTGGCTTGGCAGTGACAGCCGACAGCATTTATGTGGGTGCAGGTGCATTTAATAACAGCAATATGAAGATGTATGTGTCGCGTTATGCCAATCAGTAATTAACACCAAAAAATTAAGTCACTCCTTTGAGTGGCTTTTTTGTTTAGACAATGACAATATGACTTCGCCCCATAAAACGCTAAAATAAGCCTGATTAACTCTATTTTAGCGAACAGTACTATGCCAGAATTACCCGAAGTCGAAACCACTAAACAAGGTTTATTGCCTTTATTAAATCAAACCGTCATTGCTGTTGATATTAGACAACCCAGCCTACGCCAACCTGTTCCTACGCAACTACACGATATTTGTGATGCAACTTGCTTAGAGTTAAGCCGACGTGGCAAGTATATTATTTTAAAAACCAGCAAAGGCTTTGCGATTATTCATTTAGGTATGTCGGGTAGCTTACGCCTAACACAACAAGCAGAACCTTATCGTAAACATGACCACGTTATTTTAACGTTTAATAATGGGCAGTCATTACGTTTTCATGACCCACGCCGTTTTGGGGTGTTTTTATGGCTTACTAGCGACCCATTCGCTCATCCTCTAATAGCCAGCTTAGGGGTAGAACCTTTAGAAGACTCGTTTACCGCTGATTATTTATTTAAAAAAAGCCGCACCAAAAAAATTGCCATTAAAAAATTTATTATGGATAGCCATATTGTAGTGGGTGTAGGGAATATTTATGCCAACGAAGCTTTATTTGCAGCCAAAATCCACCCACTCACCCCAAGTAATCAACTAAATATTGCCGACTATCAGCGTTTGCATCATCACATTTATCATATTTTACAAGCAGCTATTATTCGTGGCGGCACGACTTTACGCGACTTTGTCAATAGCCAAGGCGAAATGGGTTATTTTCAACAAGAGCTGATGGTTTACGGTAAAGAAGGCAAACCCTGCATTATTTGTCAAAGCCCATTACAATTAGTGCGTATAAATAATCGAAGTACGATATACTGTTCACAATGTCAGCCCGCTTTTTGCAGCTAGGGCTTGCATCTGTACATAACTACGATTAGATTCAACATAATAAAAACTTACAACCATTTAGCCACAATTGCCGTACTAATTTACGCTATGTTTGCTTAGTTTTATCAATTAGAATGATTACATACAGAGTGTTGATGTTTGGCTCTGATCAACACTTTACTTCTTAACAAGGAGATTAGAATGAGTTTTTTTTCTCGCCGCATATTAACAACTGGCGCATTTTTATTGGCTACCCTAAGTGCTACCCCCTCTTTTGCCGAAGAGTTTATGGATGACCAAGTCAATACTCGTCCAGGTGCAGGCGCAATGGCGCTTGATGTTGTTGTGGCTCGTCCAATGCTTTTAGCCTTAACCTTAGGTGGTACAGCCGCTTTTGTGATTTCCTTACCTTTTACCGCTCTAGGTGGTAATGTCGAAGAAGCTGCTAAAACTTTGGTTGTTGGCCCTGCAAAAGCCACTTTTACACGCTGCATGGGTTGCACCGCCACCCAAGACGCGCTTAAAGACCGAGACGTTGCCAANNAATATATTTGCTAGAATGCGCGCAGGATTAAAAGATTTAATCCCTTTTCACCCCGCCAATCCTACTTGTTGGTGGGGTTTTTTTACGCCATTTTTTTGAGATTTTGCACTTTTAACAACAATTCATCTCGACTTTCGATATGACGTGGGTCTAAAGGAATGCAGCTCACAGGACACACCGTTTGACATTGCGGCTCGTCAAAATGTCCCACACACTCGGTACATAAGCCTGCATCTATCTCGTAAATATCTGGCCCCTGAAAAATTGCTTTATTAGGGCAAACAGGCTCACAAACATCACAATTAATACACTCATCAGTAATCATTAAAGCCATGATCTGTCTCTCACGAAGCTACAAATTTTTGACCAAATGCAGCCACTACTTCGGGTGCAACAAACTTAGATACATCACCACCTAAACGCGCAATTTCTCGCACCAAGGTAGAAGATATAAAAGAAAGGTTTTCGGAGGGGGTTAAAAACACCGTTTCAAAGTCGGCAAATAATTGTCGATTCATATTCGCTAATTGAAACTCATACTCAAAGTCAGATACCGCACGCAAACCACGTAACACCGCCGTTGCTTGCTGTTCTTGTACAAACTTGGCTAATAACTGACTAAATCCACACACTTTGACATTGGGTAAATGTGCGGTAATTTGCTCAACTAACTGCACGCGTTCTTCTAAATCAAACAAAGGCTTTTTGTGATGTCCTGCTGCAACAGCCACAATGACCTCATCAAATAGGCGTGACGCTCTTTCGACAAGGTCTTTATGACCATTGGTAATAGGGTCAAAGGTACCAGGGTAAATTACACGAGTAAAAGTCATTACAAAAGCCTCCATAAATAAGCACTGCAATAGTACCTAAGCATGAAGGCTTTCGCAAAATAATCCTTANNCTTAATCAGGTGTAATTGTAGCTACCGCTCTGCCTACTTTTTCTTCTGGCCAAGCCTTAACTTCACCAAGCGTACCATCAGCTTTAATCGTTGTGCCTAAGCCTGCTTTATCTAACTCAACTTGACCGTTATCGTTTTTGATATAAACGCCTTTGCCACTCAACATAATGACATCTAAAGCACCATCGGGCGTAACACCATANNAAAGCAACATTGGGTTGTTTACGGTAAATTTTATATTCTCTAATTACCAGTTGGCTATCTCTACCCACAGTCAGTTTAGTGCCATCACGTAGTTTTAATTCGGCAACTGAACCTTGTGCGGTGGTAAATTTATCACCTTTACAAATTTTTGTTCCTTCTACGGGTGTGATTTTATTAGACTTACGCTCTAATTCTACTGTTCCTTTAACTGAGGTTACTTTGCCCACTAGACACTGATGACGTGGTGTGTGATCTGCAAAGGCATAATTGCCTAGCCCCAACAAAATAGGCAATAAATAGATTTTCTTCATCATAAAGACTCACTGTCATAGTTTAATTAAACACATCTCTAATATTAGAGCTTCAAACATCATTACATCGCAAATCCAATTGTCGACAGATATAAAAAACAATCCCGACTATATTAGTAGGATACTCTTTTAACAAGATATTGATGCTTTGTCAGCTGATCAAAGTAAACACTCATAACTCACTTTGTAAGTAGATATTTATGTGGTACACAGAAAAATAACGACTTGTATTAGTGTGTATGGCCTTTTTAAGGCACAATAGCACTATTGTTTAGATTTTAGATTTAATAGTTATGAGTAAAAAAAACGAATCAGGTTCAAACACAATTGCACAAAATAAACGCGCTCGTCACGATTATTTTATTGAAGACACCTTTGAGGCTGGCATTGTGCTACAGGGTTGGGAAGTCAAAGCCTTGCGTGCTGGACGTATGTCTTTAGTGGATTCTTATGTGTTACTTAAAGATAGCGAGGCTTTTTTATTAGGCTCCAATATTACGCCTTTGCTGTCCACATCGAGTCATTATGTTCCTGAAGCCACGCGCACTCGTAAGCTGTTGCTTAATCGCCGCGAAATTAATCGCTTAATTGGCGCAGTACAGCAAAAAGGTTATACCTGTTTGGCTTTGTCGTTTTACTGGAAAAATGGTTTAGCTAAATGCCAAATTGGTTTGGCTAAAGGCAAACAGCAGCACGATAAACGCCATGCCGAAAAAGACCGCGATTGGCAACGTGAAAAACAACGTATTTTTAGAATTAACTAAAAATTACAGTCGGTTGACCTTGAAAATACAAAGTTTAGCTACATATATGATATAGTTATAAAACTTTGGGGATGACATGGCTTCGACGGCGGTGATGAAACTCTGAGGTGCATGTCGAGAGTGAGGTGTCTCTCGTAAATCAAAATCTCAAAATATAGTCGCAAACGACGAAACCTACGCACTCGCAGCTTAATAGTTAGCGAATCATTGAACCCATACGCCGGTGGCTGGGGGATTTGAGCGTAACGCTACACTGGCTACGCTTTATGTCTTGTCTCGCGACATAAATCTAAAACTTAGAGGATCGTTGGCTACGCCCTGTCTGTTGGGTAGCAGTCGATTAAATCAGTAAACAAGACTAAACATGTAGAGCCAAGAGCGTAGTGCTGACGGACGCGGGTTCGATTCCCGCCATCTCCACCATTTACACTTCCTAGGAAGTCCGATAAAGGCCAGTAAACCTAATAAACAAAAGGGTTCTGGCCTTTTTCTTTACCTATACAGTCCAATACGATCTATTGCAATCCGAAGGTAACTGGAGGTAATACTTGAGGTAACAGCCTTACCTCTCAAGCAGTTACCTCAAATGCCAATCTTACCCTCAGACATTGAGTCGATATTTGTTGGTATTTTCTATACCAACAAATATACCAACTATTTACTGTGGTTTGCCATACCCTAGCGTGGTCTATCGCGGACAATAAAAAACCCCAACGTATTGCTACTGTTGGGGTTTGTGGCCTATGGCGGCCTGCCGTGTTCTACGAATTGGTAGACGTAACTGGACTCGAACCAGCGACCCCCACCATGTCAAGGTGGTGCTCTAACCAACTGAGCTATACGTCTAAAGAGGCAAGCATTTTATATATGCTTGCCCTCGTATGCAAGGCCTTTTAAATCTCTTTTGTTTTTTGTGCTTGATAATTAGGCCAATTTNNGGTTGATGGTGTTCTAAACGTTGTAAATAGGCTATCACACCCTCGCCCTGCTCTCGTGCTAAACCACGTTGGCTTAGCTTTTTAGACAAACGAACAATGACTTTATCAGCAGGATGAAAAATTTTTCTACCTTTTAAAATCGTCCACAAGGCTAACAAACTCGCTATCACAATAAGCCCACCAAACATAATCGCAATGCGTTTCCACACCGAACGATCACCCAAAAATTTAAGTAATAACTGTTCTTGGTCTTCGGTGTCATAACCCACAATATCTTTTTGCCAACGATAATTAATATAGTCCGCCATATTACGTAATTGACCAAATAACTTGTAATTATTATATTTTAAGCCGCTAAACGTGGAATCACCCCATACCTCTTGATTTTGAGCCATTGCACTCATGCCCTGCTCTATACGTTGTGGTGCAACCGCACCCGTTGGGTCAAGTCTGACCCAACCTTTGTTGGGCAACCATGCCTCTACCCACGCGTGAGCATCCATTTGGCGTACTTGCCATGAGTCTTTATTAGGGCTCCATTCTCCGCCTTGATAGCCCACTACAACCCGTGCAGGAATGCCTGCGGCACGCAATAAAAAAGTAAATGAAGACGAATAATGCTCACAAAAGCCACGCTTGGTTTTAAATAAAAAATCATCAATACGATTTTTACCTAATAGTGGTGGCTCTAAGGTGTAATAAAACGGACTTTTTCTAAACCACGATAACACGGCGTGAATATAGGCCGCGTCCGAGCCATGAAATTGCCGCCATTGTTGCGCCATTTTTCGTGCCACAGGATTGCCTTGAGCAGGTAATACCAAATTATCTTGACGTAACCAATTGGGTAACTCAGCATCTAAGGCTATCGCTTTAAATTGCATCGCATCATAAGTAAAACGTTGAAAAACAGGAATTTGACTCACCAATCTAAAGTCACGGCTCAAGCCCACAGCCGTTGTACGCGAATAGGCCGCAGACAAACTGTATAACCATGTTTTATCGGTAGGCTCTAAAATAACTTTATAATGTATGGGTTTGTCTTGGGTGATTTGTATTTGAGTCTCTGCCCACGAGGGCAAGCTATAACCTGACCATGCGGCATTGTCGTCCGCAAAAATAGATAACTGACTTGGCCGCCAAGTTTTACCATCAAAACGCGAAAAAGTAAGGCCACGCCAATATAATTCTGCCTTAGTGGGAATCTTATTTTTATCTTCAAACTCCACTCTAAACGCTAATTCACTGGATTGACTTAGTTTAGCCAAATCCCCCGGTGACATATTATCCGACATACCCGTTTTGCCTGTTCCCTCACTTAATTTAAACGTCCATAAAGGCGGCAAACGTGGAAAAAATAAAAACAAAATCAACATTAAAGGCAAGGCCTGACTTAATAAAATCAGCGATTTTTTTAGTGCGTGTTTGATTGAGGTGGTTTGATTAAATATCACATAGCTAGCGGTAATACATAACACGCCAAAAACCGCATAAACCGTTGTCCATAAGGCTTGGCTAAACAAAAACTGTGTTGCTAAGACAAAATACGACAGCGTTAATAACACATAACAGTCACGCTCATTTTTAGTTTCTAACAGTTTTAGTGCCACACACACAATTAAAAACGACGTGCCTGCTTCGGGGCCAAACCATGTGTTATACGAATACTTAATGCCTGCTAAACCTGCTAAGGCCAAGGCCGCTTTTATAAATTTATTAGGTAAAGGTAAATATTGTTCAATCGCTGGAATACGCCATAGCAAACTCAACACAAAAATAATATCTAACCATAAAGGTAAACGTGTCCATTGTGGTAACACCACCACTAATAGCGTCAGTAACAAAGCATAACGTGAGTTAAGATGATTCATACTTGCTCCTCAAACAAAGCAAGTGCCTGTAAACATTGGTCTCGATGCGTATTTCCAGCCCCTATTTCTAATGTTTTATGAGGTAATTTTAGGGCAAAAGGCTGTTGTTGTTCGCTTAGTCTAACCACCCACCAAGCTAAACGTGATAATCGCCCTTCTTTATCTAAGCCATTAAAAGCCTGATAATCAAGGGTATTACTGCCCGTGACAGGTTCACTGTAGGTTTTAACTAACATACCTTGGCCTCGTGCTAAATGCTTCCACGACACATGAGCCAAGGGGTCACCTTCATTAAATTTTTTAAGGTCTTCAAAGTCTTCTATACCTGCACGACGACGTTGGCTTTGTTGCGCTTCTTCTTTATTACCATAACCCGCAGGCAAGGTATCGGAGGCAATAGGTTTGGGGTAAATAATGGCATTTAAGTCTAAATCGAGCCANNAACGAATAATACAAGCGTTTGTTGGTAGGTGCTAAACGAATCGTAAAACCAACCACATCACCCGCAAAAGCAGCACCACCATGTACGGCAGTAATTTTTAAACCCGACAAATTAGCAAAGGTATGATGTATGCCAATAACTAACAAACTACCCAATAAAAAACAAAATCCTAACATCAAGTTGTTGGCGTAATTAATGCCTGCAATAAACAAGGCTAATAATAATGAAGACATCATGCCGCCTTGTGACGACAAAAAAATAAACACACGGCGTTGGTTAAGCACCACTTCTTTAGTGCGAGGAATGCGCCTGCTTAACCATTTTTGCCAACGCTGACGATAGTTTATTTTTAGCTTTTCGAGGAGTGACATAGTTTACTCAATCACATCAACGGCATTTAACAACTGACTGGTGAGTGAGTGCATTCGGCTTTGGTCTTCGATGCTACCACGCAAACGATGCTCCGCAACGGCTGGCAATACCGCTTGCACATCTTCAGGAATGGCATAACTGCGCCCTTCAATAAATGCCCATGCTTGAGTGGCACGTTTAAGCGATAACAAGCCGCGTGGTGATAAACCATGCGCAAAGTCTCGGCTTTGGCGTGTATGGGTAACTAAACGCTGTAGGTAGTCCAACACCGCTTCACTTAAATGAATACTATCAATTTGCTGCTGATACGCGCTTAAACGCTCGGCATCGGTTAAGGCAGGTAACACGCTTAACATTTGGCGGCGGTCTTTACCTGTTAATAATTCTCGTTCGGCACGAGGGTCTGGATAACCTAATTGTATACGCATCAAAAAACGGTCAAGTTGCGATTCGGGTAACGGAAATGTACCCATTTGATGACTAGGGTTTTGGGTTGCAATCACAAAAAATGGTTTGGGTAGAATTCGCGTTACGCCATCACTGGTAATTTGCCCTTCTTCCATAGCTTCTAATAACGCACTTTGTGTTTTGGGACTGGTACGATTAATTTCGTCGGCCAATAAGACTTGGGTAAAAACAGGCCCTTCTCTAAAACTAAACTGCTGTTCGNNGCTTCGGCTAAGGTGGTTTTACCCATACCTGGTAGGTCTTCAATTAATAAATGACCTTTGGCAAGTAAACAGGCCAATGCTAATTTAATTTGATTATTTTTACCTAAAATCACACTATTGAGCGAGTTTAAAACGGGCTGTAAAGCGGATGTCATGGTTTATTTCCTTAAAATTATTTTTAAAAGTCAGGACTTACGCATCTCACCGAGATTAGCGCGTTCTGTGAGCATAAAACCGTTATATGACATCTGTGAGGCATTGCTCTAACGTTGAGCTAGCAGCAAGGCGAACAGCGAAAAGTTAAAACAGGTTAAAATGCGAGCAGATAAGCGATAACCGCGTAAGTCCTAATGTTAAACATAACATTCAATAGCTAAAAGGTGAAATAAAACAAGCAGTCGTTTTTGTTGGTATATAGTGTCATGCAAACATGTTCACATAACACTACTTTAAGAACTTAGAGAGCCATATTAGCAAAACCACGCACACAGTCGGCTTTAAGGTCATTAATATCTTCTAAACCCACAGAAATACGAATTAAACCCTCGCTAATACTTGCGGAGGCTTTTGCTTCAACACTTAAACGGCCATGTGTGGTTGAGGCAGGATGGGTAATCGTGGTTTTGGT
>DDBM01000241.1:11745-14061 GCA_002333125.1 Moraxellaceae bacterium UBA2032
ACTTGAGGCTGCTGTGCTAACCATGTTGCCAAGGCTAAGGCACTGGCAGAGTGTGCCTCCATACGCAGGCGTAAGGTTTCTAAACCCTTTAAAAACACCCACGCATTAAACGGACTCATTGACGGGCCACAAGTACGCACCACACCATAGACTTCTTCTATGAGTTTATGGCTGCCAACCACTGCTCCACCTAAGGTGCGCCCCTGACCATCAAGGTATTTAGTCGCTGAGTGAATAATTAAATCTGCGCCTAACTCTAAAGGCTTTTGCAAAGCAGGTGTACAAAAACAATTATCTACTGCTAATAAAATACCATGTTGATGCGCCAAATCGGCTAAAGCTTTAATATCAGCCACTTCACAAATCGGGTTACTCGGTGTTTCTAAAAAGAATAATTTGGTATTAGGCAAGATGGCAGCTTGCCATTGTGTTATATCGGTTAATGAGACAAAAGTAGTGCTAACACCTAGTTTTTTAAAGTATTTTTCGAATAACACATTGGTTGTGCCAAACACTGCTTGCGAACANNTACGCACCGTAGGATTGGTAAAACGCGAATAAATATTGCCCGCCTCTGCCCCACCAAAACGCGCTGCGGCATGAGCAGCACTCTCAAACACAAAAGAAGACGTTAAAAACATCGCTTCGCTATGTTCTCCCTCTTGAGTACGCGCCATACCTGCACGCACGGCTAAGGTATCAAAGGCGACTTCTTCCCATAAATCAGGGTGTGTTTGAGGATTCATGACGCATTACTCTTCTTGTATATTAGCCAAGTCAATGGTGACGTTTTCGGTTTTTTTGGTTTTTGCGCCATCGTTACGCGACTGAGCTAAACGGTCTAAATAAGCATCGTCTATATCGCCCGTTACATACTCACCATTAAATACCGAACAATCAAAAGCGGTTAGCTCTGGGTTTCCTTCTAAGGCACAATCTATTAAGTCTTGTAAATCTTGAAAAATGAGACCATCAGCACCAATCAAATCACAAATTTGCTCTACGGTATTACCATGAGCAATCAGCTCATTTTTGGCAGGCATATCAATGCCATAGACATTAGGATAACGCACAGGTGGTGCTGCCGAAGCAAAATACACTTTACGCGCACCTGCATCACGTGCCATCTGAATAATTTCACGGCACGTAGTACCACGTACAATCGAATCATCCACCAATAACACGTTTTTATCTCTAAATTCTAGCTCAACAGGACTGAGCTTTTGACGTACCGATTTTTTGCGCTGACTTTGACCAGGCATAATAAAGGTACGGCCAATATAACGATTTTTCATAAAGCCTTCGCGGTACTTTACGTTTAGGTTATTGGCTAACTCTAATGCGGCAGTACGGCTGGTATCAGGAATAGGAATAACCACATCAATACCGTGATCTTCACCCCATTCACGTCTAATTTTGGCAGCTAATTTTTCGCCCATACGCAAACGTGATTTATAAACCGAGATCTTATCCATGCGTGAATCTGGACGCGCAAAATATACATACTCAAAAATACAGGGGTTGAGTTTAGGATTTTCGGCACATTGACGGCTAAATAACTGCCCGTCGCTGTTAATAAAAATGGCTTCGCCGGGTGCTAAATCGCGTACCACGGTATAACCTAAAGAGGTAATCGCCACTGATTCAGAAGCAATAATATACTCTTTACCCATAGGCGAGTCTCGCTCACCATACACAATCGGGCGAATACCATGAGGGTCTCTAAAGCCTAACAAGCCATAACCTGTAATCATCGCCACCACCGCATAAGCCCCTTTACAACGCTTATGCACTGCCGATACTGCATGAAACACATCATCTTCATTAGGCTGTAACTTACCTAAGGCTTGTAGCTCATGAGCAAACACATTTAATAACACTTCGGAGTCGGAGTCGGTATTAATATGGCGCAAATCAGCACGAAATAAATCTTTAGCTATTTCGTCAGAATTAGTTAAATTGCCATTATGTGCCAAGGTTAAGCCATAAGGCGAATTAACATAAAAAGGTTGTGCTTCGGCCGAACTTGACGAGCCTGCGGTAGGATAACGCACATGGCCAATACCAAAATTTCCCACTAAACGCAACATATGACGCGTATGAAAGACATCACGTACCATGCCATTGTCTTTGCGTAAAAATAAACGTCCATCTTGAACAGTCACAATCCCTGCCGCATCTTGGCCACGATGTTGTAACATCGTGAGTGCGTCATAAAGCTCTTGATTAACAGGCGATTTACCAGCAATGCCGACGATACCGCACATAATTCACCTCAATGTTGACTCGGTTGAGTAGTAGGGATTTTGATAGTTG